>NZ_JBFUES010000522.1:0-5219 GCF_056403875.1 Bradyrhizobium sp. P2_E8 | reverse complement strand
GGATATCTGGCGGGAGATCATGGCGGTCAATCTCGACGGCATGTTCAACGTCGCGCAGGTGTTCGGCGGCCGAATGGCCGAGCACGGTTACGGCGCCATCGTGCAGACCGCCTCGATCTACGGACTGATGGCCCCCGACCAGCGCATCTACGAAGGCTCCGAATATCTCGGCCGTGCCATCAATACGCCGGCGGTCTACACCGCATCCAAGGCCGGCGTCATCGGCCTGACCAAGCACCTTGCGACCTACTGGGCAGCCAAAGGCGTCCGCGTCAACACGCTCACCCCGGGGGGGGTCGAGAGCGGACAGAACGAAACCTTCAAGCAGCGTTACGGTGCCCGCGTTCCGCTCGGCCGCATGGCCCGCGCGGACGAGATGGTGGGGACGATGCTGTTCCTGGTGTCGGACGCCGCGTCCTACGTGACCGGCCAGAACATCGCGGTCGATGGCGGACTGAGCGCGTGGTAAGCAGCAGCGCATGCTCAAACAGCTGATCCGCAACACGGTGATCTCCAGCGCGGCCTTCGGGGTCGCGGCCGTGCTCGGGCTGATTGTCATTCCGGTCATCATCCGGACCTGGGGCGTGACCGAGTTCGGCCTCATCGTGCTGGCGCGCATCCTGCTGCCGAGCGGCATGATGGGCCTGCTCGATCTCGGCCTGTCCGAGGTCACGACGCAGGCGGTGGCGCGCGCACGTGAGCACCGCAATTGGCGCCGCGCTGGCCAGCAGCTTGCGCTGCTGACCGTGATGGCCGCCGGCCTCGGCGCGCTTCTTGCCGTCACGATCTGGATCAGCGCGCCCTATCTCAGCATCGCGCTCCGCGTCGATCCCGTCCACGTCGATCGGTTCTCGCAGATCCTGCGCTACACGGCGCTGGCCAATCTGGTGCTGATCCCGGCGCTGGTCTGGGAAGGCATCGTCAAGGGCTTTGAGCGCTACAACGTGCTGCGGCTGGCGGAGATGGGCTCCACCATCATCTATGTCGCCGGCACGATCTGGGCCTCCCATGCCGCGGCTTCGTTCGAAGTCGTGGCCTATATTTATCTCGCCAGTACCCTGATGCGTGCGTGTCTGGTGTTCATCGCGGCCTTCATCGCCGTCGTGCGCAAGGTCCGGCTCGCGATGTGGGACGCGCCGATCCGGCGCGAGATGTTCCACCGCTGCGCGCTATTCGCGCAGGGCAAGCTGACCGGCGGCCTGGCGCTGCCTGTCCAGCCCTTCCTCGTCGGCCTGTTGTTCGGACCCAAGGGCGTCGGCGTGTACGACACCGTGGTCCGGCTATCGCGGGTCTCCAAGGTCGTTATCGGCCTGCTGACGTCGGCACTGCTGCCGGTCGCGAGCCGTCTGGACGAGCGCGGCAACGCCGACGCCTTCCAGCGGCTCGGCGAGTTCGGCCTCGTCATTCTGCCGATGTTCACGGTGCCGCCGCTGATGGCGGCCGCCGTGCTGTCGCCCGAGATCATGCAGGCATGGATCGGGCCGCAGATGGTTCCTTACGCGGTCTGGATGGGCTTGAGCTTCGTGGTGCCGATCTGCGCTCAGTACCTCGCGTTTGGCAACGTCATGTTCCTGACACGCACTGACGTGCAATCGCGCCTGAACCGGCTGATGATCTATCAACTGGCGATCTGGGCCGTGGTGGCGGTTGCGACGCTGCACATGTTCGATGAGCGCGCGCTGATCCTCGGGCAGGTGGTCGGCAACGCCGCGATTCTACCGTTGCAGATCGGTGCCGTGAGCCRCGGGTTGCAGCTTGACTCCCACCGCCTCCTCAGAGCACTTCTCGCCCAAGCCGTCATTCTCGCGGTCGTCAGCCTGCTGCTGCTCAAGCTTGCCGACTACGTCGCCATCGACAGCTTCTGGGGACTCGGGCTTGCGATCGCCGCATTTTGCGTCGTGAGCTGGTCCCTGCAATATTTCCTGGTTCTGGAAGAGCGCCAACGAGCGATCTTCACGGAACTAGGCCATCGCTTCGGCTGGGCCTCGACCTAGCTCTCTATTTCGCCCAGCATGTTCGGGAGACCGATGACCGCCTTGGTTAAGTCCACGAGGAGACGCGAACGGTGCGCATAGGCCTGGTGGTCGATCACCCCAAGCGTGACCTGCCGGGGGCAGTCATGCTCGGTTATCAGCTCGCGCGGCGCGGCGTCTCCGTCATGCTGGTGCCGATGTATGAGCAGGCAGTCGATGTCCCGCGGCTCGGGCTCGATACRCTGGTCGTCAACTACGCGCGGCCGGTCAATCTCGACCTGATGCACAGCTTCGCCAAGGCTGGCCTCGCGCTGTACGTGCTCGACACCGAGGGCGGCGTGCTTGCCGAGACGGGTGGCAACTCGCCGCCGGCGATGGCCGCACACATCAGGCAAAGTGGCTACGCCGACATCCTGGCCGGCTATTTCTTCTGGGGCAGCCGGCTTCACGATGCCTTCCTGGCGGCGGAAACCATGAAGCCAGAGCAGCTGCACCTCACCGGATGCCCACGCTTCGACTTTGCAGCCCCGCGCTGGCGTGCGCTTCTCGACGGCGAGCCGCGCGGCTATCTGCTCGTCAACGCCAACTTCCCGCTGGTCAATTCACGCTTTACCGGCAAGCCGGGCGGTGAGCGCGAGGCAATGGTGCGGGCCGGCTGGGACGGGGCCTATGTCGATCGCTTCATCGCGGACCTGAAGCAGGTATTCGCGAAGTATCTCGCCGAGATCGGCCGGCTTGCCGCGGCGCGGCCCGACCGCAACATCCTCGTGCGTCCGCATCCTTTCGAGAGCGAGGACGTCTATCGCAACGCGCTCGCGCGCCACGCCAACGTCGTGATCGACGGCACCGGCAGCGTGCTCGACCGCATCCGCAATGCGGCTGCAGTCGTTCATCTCAACTGCGGGACGGCCGTCGAATCGGTGCTGCTCGGGAAGCTGCCGCTGCAGCTCGAATACCTGAACACGCCGACGACGGCCGGCCATGCCGCGTTGCCCGCGCGGGTGAGCCGGCCCGTCGCCTCGTTCGAGGAACTGCTCGGCGCGATCGACCACATCGAGCGCGAGACCGAGACCTTCGATTTCGCACGCGTTCATGCCGCCGATATCGAGGCTTTCTTCCATCTCAACGACGGACAGGCCGCCGAACGCGTCGCCGATGTCCTGACCCGCACCGCAGGCTCGCGGCGGCCCTACGTCTCGTTGCTGGCGACCGTGAAGGGCACGCGCGACAAGCCGAGCATCGGCCAGATCGTCAAGGGCGCCGCTAGCGCCGTGCTCGGATCGGCCGTCACGGAGCGGCTGCGCAGCCGGTTCAATCCAGCCCGGCGCGACAAGCGGATCGAGCCGATCTTCGTCAACACCCTGCTTCAGCGTATCGCGACCCATGATCGCGCGAGCCCGGCGCAATTCACGGCAAGACGTGCGCACTGCGCGACGACGGGCCTGCCGCTCGCGAGCATTGCCATAGAACCCGCCCGATAGACTCATGGCCACATCTGCAAAAACCATTCTCATCACCACCCTTGCCGAATACCAGACCCGCTTCTGGATTCCGGTCGCACAGCGGCTGCGCGCGGCGGGCCACGACGTCGAGCTGCTCGCCTTCGACGACCGCAGCGCCGAGATGTCGGCGGTCGAGGGCGTGCCTGTCACGAACATGTACCGCGAGGGCCTCAAGGCCGGCCCCTCGCCCGACGATCGCCGGGCGTTCGATGCGCGCGTCGCCGCATACGGCCTCGACGGGACCAATTTCCTGTTCAGCCATGAGCGCTTTACTTTCGGTATCAGGGATACTGCCGCGTTGCGCCGGCGCTTCATGATCTATGCCAACGCCATGGAGGCGTTGCTCGACCGCCTGGAGGCACAGGGCAGGTCCGTCGAGCTGGTCCAGGAGCTGGGCGGGTTTCTCTCCGTCATCGCGAGCTTCTACGCCGCCAGGCGTCGCAACATCCGCAACTGGTTCATCGAACCGTCGTTCTTTCGCGGCCGGATGTATTTTACGCCCGACAGCCTTGCCGCTCCCGACGTGATGCCGACGCCGGCGGATACGACATCCCCCGAGGTGCGGGCCTATCTGGACGATACGCTGACGCAGCGCGCGATCGTCATCCCCAAGAAGGATCAGCATCATTATTCGGCGGCCTTCAAGAAGGTCGTGAACCTGCGCAACGCCCGCCGCCTCACCGAAAAGCTGTGGGACCAGTTCGCGCTCGGCAAGCATCAGGAGTTCGGCCACAATCTGCGCCACGCCCGCGTGCACGCTGCGATGGCGCTCAACGCGACGCGGCTGCGCAAGCTCTACAAGCCGATCCCGGACGTGCCCTTCGTCTACTATCCGTTCCACGTTCCGGCCGACATGGCGCTGACGCTGCGCTCGCCCGACTATCTCGACCAGGTCGCGACCGTCGACTTCCTGCTGCGGACGATCCCGGACTCGCATGTGCTGGTGGTCAAGGAACATCCCGCCCAGATCGGCGCGATCTCGGCCGACCGCCTGTTCGAGCTGGCGCGCCGGTTCGACAATTTCGTGCTGCTGCGGCCGCAGACCAACAATTACACCGTGCTCAACCGCGCCGATGCGGTCATCTCCGTCAACAGCAAGTCGGGCGCTGAAGCATTGCTGCTCGGCAAGCCGGTCGTGGTGATGGGCGATGCGTTCTACCGCTCCTGCCCGCTGGTCTACGCGGTCGATCGGCTGGCGGACGTGCCCGCGCGGCTGCGCGAGGCGCTGCGCGCGGGGCCGTTCGATCCGGCCAGGGGCGCGCCCTATTTCGAATCTGCCTGGCGCAGGTCGTTCCCGGGCGAGCTCTATATCAGCGATCCCAAACTGCTCGATACGTTTGCGGCCTCCCTGCGCGCCGCGATCGCCGAGCCCGCCCGCGTGAATTGAACGGACCCGACATGCCGCTCGTCTCGATCATCACACCATCCTGGAACGTCGAAGGCCTGATCGAGGAGACGATCCGCTCGGTGCAGAGCCAGACCTTTGCCGATTGGGAGCTCCTGATCGCCGACGACTGCTCGACTGACCGGACACCGCAGATCATCGCTGACATCGGCGAGCACGATCCTCGCGTCAAGCTGATCCGGCAGGCCCGGAACGGCGGCCCGGCGCTGGCGCGACAGGCCGCGATCGACCGGGCGCAGGGCCGCTACCTCGCCTTCCTGGACAGTGACGATCTGTGGCTGCCCGGGAAGCTCGAGCGACAGCTCGCCTTCGCTCGGGAGAAGCAAGCCGCCCTCAGCT
>NZ_JBFUES010000521.1:0-5230 GCF_056403875.1 Bradyrhizobium sp. P2_E8 | reverse complement strand
TCCCAATCCCGTGCTCATGATCGGGCCGGACGGCAAGATCGTCGCCGCCAACATCGCCACCGAAGCTTTCTTCGAGATCTCGACGCAGTTCCTGAAGCGGCAGTCGCTGAAAGAGCTGGTGCCGTTCGGCAGCCCCTTGCTGGCGCTGATCGACCAGGTGCGCTCGTCGAACTCGCCGGTGAACGAATACAAGGTCGATCTCGGCACGCCCCGCATGGGCGGCGACCGCCAGGTCGATCTGCACGTCGCCCCGCTCACGGAGCGGCCCGGCCACATCGTGGTGATGCTCCAGGAGCGCACCATCGCCGACAAGATGGATCGGCAGCTCACCCATCGCAGCGCCGCGCGCTCGGTGATAGCGCTAGCAGCAATGCTCGCGCATGAGATCAAGAATCCGCTCTCCGGCATCCGCGGCGCGGCGCAGCTGCTGGAGCAGCAGGCATCGTCCGAGGACCGCATGCTGACGCGGCTGATCTGCGACGAGGCCGACCGCATCGTGACGCTGGTCGACCGCATGGAGGTGTTCGGCGACGAGCGCCCCGTGGTGCGCGGACCGGTCAACATCCATTCGGTGCTCGATCACGTGAAGCGGCTGGCGCAGTCGGGTTTTGCCCGCAACATCCGCTTCATCGAGGACTACGATCCCTCGCTGCCGCCGGTGCTGGCGAACCAGGACCAGTTGATCCAGGTGTTCCTCAATCTCGTGAAGAACGCTGCCGAAGCCCTGATCGACGTGCCTGACGCCGAGATCCAGCTCACCACTGCGTTCCGCCCCGGCGTGCGTCTGTCAGTCCCCGGTCAAAAATCCCGGGTATCGTTGCCGCTCGAATTCTGCGTGAGGGACAACGGACCAGGCGTGCCGGACGATCTTCTGCCCAACCTGTTCGATCCCTTCGTGACCACCAAGCAGACCGGCTCGGGTCTGGGCCTTGCGCTTGTCGCAAAGATCGTCGGCGATCACGGGGGCATCATCGAATGCGAATCTCAGCCGCGCAAAACCACCTTCCGCGTGCTGATGCCGATGTATTCCACATCGGTCAAACATGCCGATCACAGCAGTCGCGACGGCTCTGCCGGGAAGTCGTCGTCTGCATCACAGGGGGCAAAATGAGGATTAACAATGCCCGCAGGTAGCATTCTCGTTGCAGATGACGACACCGCCATCCGCACGGTACTCAACCAGGCTCTGTCCCGCGCCGGCTATGAGGTCAGGCTCACCGGCAATGCCGCAACGCTGTGGCRCTGGGTCAGCCAGGGCGAGGGCGATCTCGTCATCACCGACGTGGTGATGCCGGACGAAAACGCCTTCGACCTGCTGCCGCGGATCAAGAAGATGCGGCCCAATTTGCCCGTCATCGTCATGAGCGCGCAAAACACCTTCATGACGGCGATCCGCGCCTCCGAGCGGGGGGCGTACGAATATCTGCCAAAGCCCTTCGACCTGAAGGAGCTGATCGCCATCGTCGGCCGTGCGCTCGCCGAGCCGAAGGAGCGAACCTCGACGCCGGACGAGGACGCCGAGATGGAGGCGATCCCGCTGGTCGGCCGCTCGCCGGCGATGCAGGAAATCTACCGCGTGCTGGCGCGCCTGATGCAGACCGACCTCACCGTGATGATCACGGGCGAGTCCGGCACCGGCAAGGAGCTGGTGGCGCGCGCGCTGCACGATTACGGCAAGCGCCGCAACGGCCCGTTCGTCGCCGTCAACATGGCGGCGATCCCGCGCGACCTGATCGAGTCCGAGCTGTTCGGCCATGAGCGCGGCGCCTTCACCGGCGCCAACACCCGCGCCTCGGGCCGGTTCGAGCAGGCCGAGGGCGGCACGCTGTTCCTGGACGAGATCGGCGACATGCCGATGGAGGCGCAGACCCGCCTGCTGCGCGTGCTCCAGCAGGGCGAATACACCACCGTCGGCGGCCGCACCCCGATCAAGACCGACGTGCGGATCGTTGCGGCGTCCAACAAGGACCTGCGCGTCCTGATCCAGCAGGGCCTGTTCCGCGAAGATTTGTTCTTCCGCCTTAACGTCGTGCCGCTGCGGCTGCCCCCCTTGCGCGAGCGCATCGAAGACCTGCCGGACCTCGTGCGGCACTTCTTCACGCTGGCCGAGAAGGACGGCCTGCCGCCGAAGAAGCTCGACACGCTGGCGCTGGAGCGGATGAAGCAGCACCGCTGGCCCGGCAACGTGCGCGAGCTCGAAAATCTCGCCCGGCGCCTCGCCGCGCTCTATCCGCAGGACGTGATCACGGGCTCCGTCATCGACGGCGAGCTGGCGCCGCCCACGGTCAGCCCCGGTGCCGCGGTCCAGCAGGGCGTCGACAATCTCGGCGGCGCGGTGGAGGCGTATCTGTCCTCGCACTTCCAGGGCTTCCCGAACGGCGTGCCGCCGCCGGGCCTCTATCACCGTATCCTCAAGGAGATCGAGGTGCCGCTGCTCACGGCCGCGCTCGCCGCCACCCGCGGCAACCAGATCCGCGCCGCGGACCTGCTCGGCCTCAACCGCAACACGCTGCGGAAGAAGATCCGGGATCTCGATATCCAGGTCTATCGGAGCGGGGGCTAGTTTTCCGGGACGGTGGCTCAGCTCCCCCTACCACAGCGGAGCTGAGCCTGTCCGAATCGCGCTGGCCTTGATGGCTGACGCGGTGAGCAGAAGTCCGAATTGGTCCGAATTGTTCCGCCGGAACATTCAAATTGGTCATTCGACCGCAGGACGCGGCGTCGCACCTATCTGACCAGGCGGCCTGATGTCGGCAGCATGGCGACGTCAGCCGGTGCCTGCATGGCGGGGCCGTTGACCAGCAGGTCGGAAGCGACGATCAGCAGCAGAACGGCCGCGACCATTATCGCGAGAAAGAACCTGTCCATCCCAGTCAAGCCGGAATGGGTGGATTCCGTTCCCGCTGGCCGGGCATGCCCTGTGGATGCGCCGGTCCGTCGCGGCGGGGACGCCGCGGAATTGTCGCAATTCGGCAACAATGTGGTAGGAATACATCAGTATCCGCCGCCACCGCGGACCCCGTTTTCAGCACCCATTGCCGGAATGACCAGCGCAGACACCTCGGCCGCATCCTTTGACACGGCCCCAGCTGAAGAGCCCCGACGCTGGTCGCCGCGACGCTGGCTGGCGCCCTTTGCCGTGGCGCTGGCACTGCTGTCGGGCCTGCTGACCTTCCTGGTCCTGACCGGTCTCACGCGGATCGATCCGACGCCGGAGGTGGTCCGCACCTTCTATCTGATCAATGCGGGCACGATCCTGCTCCTGGTCGGGATCATCGTCCGCGAGCTCTGGCAGCTCATCCTGGCGCGCCGGCGGGGCAGGGCGGCGGCGCGTCTCCATGTCCAGATCGTCAGCCTGTTCTCGATCGTCGCGGTGCTTCCGGCCGTGCTGGTTTCCGTCGTCGCCAACGTCACCCTCGAGCGCGGCCTCGACCGGTTGTTCTCCGGGCCGACCAAGGAGGTCATCCAGAACTCGCTGAACATCGCGCGGGCCTATATGCAGGACCATGCGCAGCTGATCCGCGGCGACATTCTCGGCATGGCCAACGATATCGCGCACGCCCGGCCGCTCTACGACCAGGATCGGCGGTCGTTTCGCGAGATGCTGACGGCCAGTGCCAGCTCCCGCAATCTGCCGGGCGCGATGATCATCGACAAGAACACCAACATCCTGGAATCCGCCGACACCGGCATGCGGCTGGCCTATTCGCCGCCGGCGCCGGACTTCCTCAGCAACGTCAACGAGTCCGAGCCCGAGATCGCGGTGCTGCCGGATGCGAGCTTCGTCGCGGCGGTGATCCGCTTGCGCGCCTTCAGCGACACCTTCCTCTATGTCGCGCGGCCGCTCGATCCGAATGTGGTCAACCAGCTCAAGCAGACCGAGGTCAGCGTCGCCGAATATGCCCAGATCGAGTCGCGGCGGCTCGGCATCCAGGTCGCCTTCGCGCTGATGTTTGCGGTGATCGCGCTGACCATCCTGATGGCCTCGGTGCTGATCGGGCTGAACTTCGCCAACTCGCTGGTATCGCCGATCCGGCGGCTGATGAATGCGGCCCACACCGTCTCGACCGGCGACCTTCACGTGAAGGTGCCGGTGCACCAGTCGGAGGGCGATCTCGCCCAGCTCGGCGAGACCTTCAACAAGATGACGCAGGAATTGCGCAGCCAGCGCGACGAGCTCGTCAACGCAAGCGACCTCATCGACAGCCGCCGCCGCTTCATCGAGGCGGTGCTGTCCTCGGCGAGCGCCGGCATCATCGGCGTCGATAATTCGGGCAGCGTCGGCATCCTCAACCGCTCCGCCGAGAAGCTGATCGGGCACTCCGAAGCGGAGACGCTCGGCCATGCGCTCTCCGACGTCCTGCCGGAGCTCGACGAGATGATGAAGACGGCGCGGGAAGGCACCCAGCGCCTGGTGCAGGGCCAGATCACGATCACGCGCGACGGACAGGAGCGCAACCTCTCGGTCCGCGTCAGCGCCGAGAAGAACCAGCCGCACGACAGCTACATCATCACGCTCGACGACATCACCGAGCTGGTGTCGGCACAGCGCACCTCGGCCTGGGGCGACGTGGCGCGCCGCATCGCCCATGAGATCAAGAACCCGCTGACGCCGATCCAGCTCTCGGCCGAGCGCATTCGTCGCAAGTTCGGCAAGGACATCACCGAGGCCAAGGACAAGCAGATCTTCGAGCAGTGCACCGACACCATCGTGCGTCAGGTCGACGACATCAGGCGCATGGTCGACGAATTCTCGCGCTTTGCGCGGATGCCGAAACCGGTGATGGAGGGCGAGGACGTCGCCGACACCGTGCGGCAGGCGGTGTTCCTGATGAAGGTCGCCCATCCCGAGCTCGATATCGAGGCCGAGTTCAGGGAAGATCCGCTGCGCGCCCAGTTCGACCGGCGGCTGATCTCGCAGGCGGTCACCAACATCGTCAAGAATGCCACCGAGGCGATCGAGCAGGTGCCGCCGGAAGAGCTCGGCAAGGGCCGCATCGACGTCGTGGTGTCGCGCGAGGGCGAGGACGTGCTGATCGACGTCATCGACAATGGCATCGGTCTGCCCAAGGTGGCGCGCTCGCGGCTGCTCGAGCCGTATGTGACGACGCGGGCCAAGGGCACCGGCCTTGGCCTTGCGATCGTCGGCCGCGTGCTTGAAGACCATGGCGGGCGCATCGAGTTGAAGGACGCCTCCGACTTCCGTGCGGGCCAGCGCGGTGCCTGGATG
>NZ_JBFUES010000520.1:0-5234 GCF_056403875.1 Bradyrhizobium sp. P2_E8 | reverse complement strand
CCTTCAATCAACGTCGAAATGCCGGCTTCCTCGACGGCGGACATATGAACGAATACATCCTTGCCTCCGCCGTCGGGCCTTATGAAGCCGTAACCCTTGAACTTATTGAACCAGACTACGAATCCGTTAGCCAAAGTTCCTCCGGCATCCGCATGATCTAGTCCGACGTAAAGATTGAAAGCGTAGAAAGTTCACATCGGGCGTAGAATGACTTCTTTTTGCTCAAACCCCGGTTGTTACCCCTTGGTCCGGTGAGGGTCGAGTTTCGTTCATCCAGACTGACCGGCGCTGCAATATGCCGCGCATAAATCGGAACTCGCCGTCCAAAGCTCACATCCTCACAATAGACTCGTCAATTCTTGCTGCGCAAATAAGCAATATGCCGCGTTTATTTGCAGATGCGCTTGCTGCTTTGCATGTGTTGTAGGCGCAAGCGCCTCTCGAAATGCCTCCGTCGATCGACCTGGAATAGAATATGCGGCATCTTGCTATTAGTTGCAAAGACGCAGTGGCAAAGTGATCGCGATCTGAAGGCCTAGTTAAACTCAAAAAGAGCTACGGCAGTATGAAATGTCGCGCAACGCACCACTTTCGCGACAACCGGCTAGGGTCTGGGGCGAAAGCGATCCGCGACGGAGAGGGATGAGTAGAGCAGGCGCCTGCCTTGGTCTCGTCGGGAGGCGCAAGGTTGAAAGGTATTTCTGATATTCTCCGACCGTCCGCGCGAGATGATCAGTCGAGTGCCGGAGATTGAAGCCGATTCACCTCATCAGATCGACAAGTCGGAGTGGAAGCTTTAGCCTGCTAACAATCTTTCTCACAGCTTGTGGCGTTCTTCCAAGGCGTCGTGATACGGCGTGCAAGCTCTTTCCCTCTAAAATGAGGAACCGTACCTGCTCGATTTCGTCATGGCTCCATGGCGGAGCAACCTTTCGCTTGGTGGTGTGCGGGGCCAACACTATTGCGCTCCTTTTCAGGCGGTTACGAAGGGCACGGGTTTCGGGACTAGGGAAGCGGCGTGAGCTGATAAGTCGTGACAATCGGGCTTGCTTGCCCCGCATCATAGTTCTGGCTGGCTATAGCCTGGATGGCCTCGCGATGCCGATGAAAGGTCGCGCGAATGTCCATTTCATCGGCGCCATCGACCGCTGCGCGATCAATAAGAGCGTCCCAATCAACTCTGCAGATCACTCGTTTGGGACCGTCAAACATCGCGAACAGGATGCCTGAATGTTGGTCAACAACGGTCATCTTTCCGGAAGGGTCATGCTGAAGGGGCATCGCAGCGGATCTCCGTTGTGCAATTCTTCGTTGCCGTTTGCTCCGGGGGCTCAGGAGTTGCTTTCGCACTACGCCCTATGCCGGCGAAGACTGCCTTGCACGAGATGGAAGCTAGGCAAATACAGCAATGTTGAATCTGATCACGGTCAAGTTGTGGGACCGGCCCCGGGCATCAAATCGCCTCATGCCAAAGGAGTTCGCTATCGACTCTCCGCAATAGCTGTCTCTGGTCCGCTTGTCCGAATCACCGTCGTACTCGATTGCGCCGCAAAGGATCCTGGATGGTTGAAGCTCGCTCTGCTTGCGCTCTGCGCAGATTTTATGCTGTCGACGATTGATTGGGCGATTAATGACTTCGCTTCGGGGTAGCAACCATGACTGACCAACCGACCGTCCTCGTCACAGGAGGCGCGGGCTATATTGGCTCGCATGCCTGCCGCGCCCTGGCCGCCGCCGGCTATCAGCCCGTCGTTTATGACAATCTCTCGACAGGTCATCGCAGCTTCGTYGCCGGCCCCCTGGTGACCGGCGACCTTCTYGACGGCGSAGCGCTGGCGCGCGCCTTCGCCRATCACAAGATCACGGCSGTGATGCATTTCGCGGCGGCGAGCCTCGTCGGCGAATCCATGACCGACCCGCAGAAGTACTACATCAACAATTTGCAGGGCACGCTGTCGCTGCTCCAGGCRATGCGCAACGCMGATTGCCATCGCATCGTGTTCTCCTCGACCGGCGCCGTCTACGGCAACGCCGATTCCARGGAGCTGCCGGAAGACTTCCCCTGCGCGCCGATCAATCCCTATGGCGCGTCGAAATGGATGATCGAGCGAATGCTCGCCGACTATCGCGCSGCCTATGGCTTCGGCGCGTTCTGCCTGCGCTATTTCAACGCCAGCGGCGCCGATCCGGCCGGCGGCATCGGCGAACTGCGCGACAACGAGACCCATCTCATTCCGCGGGCCATGATGGCGCTGCAGGGCCATGTCGACTTCGCGGTGTTCGGCGACGACTACGACACGCCCGACGGCACCGCGATCCGCGACTACATCCATGTCACCGACCTCGCCGCCGCGCATGTCGCGGCGCTGAAGCTGCTGGAACAGGGACATGCCGGCGGCAGCTTCAATCTCGGCACCGGCTCCGGCTTTTCGGTGCGCGAGATCCTCRRCGCCATCAGGCAGGAGACCGGGCGCGAGGTGCCGCACACCGTCAAGCCGCGCCGCGCCGGCGATCCCACCTATCTGGTCGCCGACCCCTCCGCCGCACGAAAAGCTCTTAACTTCGTGCCGCGGCACTCCGACCTGCCGACGGTCATCCGCACCGCCTGGGCCTGGCACCAGAAGGCGCATCCGTTCATGCGATTGTGACGCACGAGTCCATCAAGAATCCGGCTCAAGGCAGGCCCTACGGTCGCGCATACTGATCGACCGTACCTGCGACACATTATCGATGGAGTCGCAGATAGCTAATTGGCGCTTTTTTGTCGCCCGGGGTCAGCAAGACTGAGTGCCGGCTTCTTGGTCTTGCTCAGTCTAAGCACAGCATCTGGACCCAAGGCTTTCGCTTCCCGGCCAACGAGGAGCTGGCCGCGGAGTTCGGCGTGTCACGCGTCACGATCCGGCAGGCCGTCGAGTTGCTTTCAGCCGACGGCGTCATCAAGGCGCAGCGGGGCCGCAGCAGGCGCGGTGCGGCAGGACCGCGGGCTCAAGGTCGAAACTACGCTGTCGGATCTCGCCGATATGTACCGCGACACTTCGCCGGAGATCGTCAACATCTCGGCGAGCCGCAGCGACGCGCCGCTGTGTCCCGAGGACGGCAAGCCGGCCGAGAGATACGTCTTCATGCGCCGGCTTCATTCACCACTCGGTCCGTCCGCGGCCAAAACTGGACGTCATGCGATCGGTTGCCTAACTTGGTACAAATCGGGCTAAGCCTGACAAGTTGCTGGTGTTTTGCTGTACCTAGCTCAAATTGGCCCATGATGGATTGGAGCGAGAGTTTAAGCGGTTCAATGCGCTAGGAGGCGCCGTGTGCACGGCGTGTGCACCGGGAGATCAAGAAAAATCTTGCGTCGGCCAATCAAAGCAGACCTTGGGGCCGTAGGAACCCGACATCGTTGTTGGCGAACTCGGTCCCGCCATGCCGGTCAACCGCAAGGTGCCCAAGCTTGGCCCGCGGCTATCGATTGTGGACGCCAACCGAAAGCGCATTGCGCGGCTCGACGGCGAGGATGGTCCCGGTCTTGCTAGCGGCTAGTTTCTCGCACCGCGCGGCATTGCACTGGATTCCAAAGGCGACATGTATGCGGGCGAGGTCGGCGTAAGCGACTGGAAAACTAATCCCAATGAGGACATGCCGGCCGAGGTCCGCACCATCAGGTGCTTGCAGAAGCTGGAGATTGTTCGGCCTCGACCGCTCGTCGCGGCTTTCCGGTGTCGGTAAAAGTGGATCGACGTATCCGTGCCTCGTCTAGGATTGGGTGGAGCATGTGCGCGGGCGATGACAGCACGCCATTCAAGCTGTCGGTGAGGCCTAATCGCTCGCCGTTGATTCCGCTGCAGATGGATATTTCTCTACTCGTTCCTGCCGCGGTGCGTTCAACAGGTGTGGATCTACAGGCGTATGACTTCACCGGTTCGAACGCTCTCGTCGGCGGCAAAGACGATGCGGAGTGAGTTGATCGCGTCCTCGTGATGCTCGGACAGGTCTATCTCGCCACGGACCGCACTCAGAAACAGCCGCTGCTCGCGCTCGCAGAGCTCCTGATGGTCGGGGTCATCAGCAGTCGAGATCAACTCGTCCGGCTGCGCAAAGCGGTCTTCGGCGTCGCGCGCCGCGTGATGGATGCGAAGCGCGTTGGTCCGTGTATGCGTATCATGTTCCGCCGAATGCGCGCCCGCATCGGCACTCTCTTTTGCGACGATCGACACGCTGCCGTTTGGGCCGATCATGTCCTTCACAAAATGAGCGGTCTCGCTCATCATCGGACCCCAGCCGACCTCGTACCATCCGACGGATCCGTCGTCGAACATGATGTGAAGATGGCCGTAATTGTACATGGCCGGCGCGATCTCGCTGGTCAGTCGCGCCCCGACCGCATGGACCGCGACGGGACGCGCTCGCGTCACCTGGCACATGATGTCGACGTAATGGACGCCGCAATCGACGATCGGTGAAGTCGATCGCATGAGTTTCTTGTGCACCTCCCAGAAGGAGCCCGCAGACTGCTGGTTGAGATTCATGCGCATCACGAGCGGCTTTCCGAGCGTTCGGCCGATTTCGACGAACCGTGACCATGCGGGATGTACGCGCAGAATATAGCCGATCAGGAGCGCCTTTCGGGCCGCGCGTGCAGCACTGACGACTTGCCGCGCGACATCCAGCGTGTCGGCCAGCGGCTTCTCGCAGAAAACATGCGCGCCAGCAGCGAAAGCCTGCAACGCCATGGCGGCGTGATGCTCGGTGTAGGTGCAGATCGCGACTGCGTCGGGACGCAAACGCGTAAGCGCCTCGTCGAAGCTTTCGAAGCGGGGAAGAGTGGGAAACTCGGCCTCGAGATCGTCGCGATCGGCCGCGCGAGAGGTGCAAAGACCGACGAGTTCGAAACCCTCGACCGATCTGTAGGCGCGGGCATGGCTGGTTCCCATGGTGCCGAGGCCAACCACGAGAACGCGAACATTTTGTTGGGGCGAGAGGGAGAGCGAGGACATGGCTCAATTGTGTCCTTCAGTCAGGTATTGAGGGGCAGCCCTCGATCCAGGTTTCCAGCACCCGCAGCTCGTCGTCGAGATGCACGAGGCTCGCGAGATGGCCTGGTGCGATACGRCCGAGTTCAGTATCGCGCCGGAGAAACGTCGCCGGAACGCGCGATGCCATTGCGAGGGCATCGGCGAGCGGAAGCCTGACGACGTTGACCGCATAACGCACCGCCTCATCCATGGTCAGAACCGAGC
>NZ_JBFUES010000519.1:0-5251 GCF_056403875.1 Bradyrhizobium sp. P2_E8 | reverse complement strand
GGCCGGCCTCGTTCCTGATGTATGAGGGCGCCTCGGGCGAGCGGTACACGATCTACACTGCCAAGACCGAGAATGGTGCAACGCAGATGCGGTACGCCAGGACGGACAAGGACGGCGCGCTGTTCTGGGCCGAGCGCGGCGTCGGCTACGTCGTCAGCGGCGGCGGCGATCGCGACCGGCTGACCAAGGTGGCGCAGGCCGTGTACGACCAGGCAGAGAAAAACGGCACCTAGACAACCGCGCAAGCGCGGTGCCTCGATTCCGTCATTGAAAATTTGGAATCAAGACATCGGCGCGTCTCATTATCGCACCGGATGATCACGCGAAAATGAGTAGCGTTCGATCCGCCGATCGACGCGGGCGGCCTCGATTGGGGTTTTTGGTACCGCGCTGGTCCCCCTCTCGAGGCCGCACCTTTTTATCGGCTGCCCCGCCGGACAGCCGACACGTCGAGCATGTGAGCCGGGAAGCGCTATCGCGCCTCAGGCATATGATGAGCATCATCTCCAGGGAGGATGCTGTAGACCTTTGGAAAACCCCTTCAGTTCCGATCGCGCCCTAACCAAGCCCGCTACGTGGATTGTAGGGGTGTTGGTCCCGCCACTTCTCCATCAATGCCTCAAGCTCGGCGTCGTTCCCGTCCGGTAGCATAATCCTGACGGTGACGAAGAGATCCCCGGTTCCGCCCGCTTTGGGCAGACCCTTGCCCTTCAGCCGGAAGGTGCGGCCGCTGGAGGTGTTTTTGGGGACCGAGAGTTCGACCGCATTGCCAAGGGTCGGCACGCGGACCTTGCCGCCGAGCACCGCCTCGTAGAGCGTGACCGGCAGGTCGATCCTGAGATCCGCGCCCTCGACCTTGAAATACGGGTGCGGCGCAATGCCGATGGTGATCAGGAGATCGCCCGGCGGATGGCCTTGGGCGCTCTCGCCCTGCCCGCGCAGCCGGATCTGCTGACCCTCGGTGACGCCGGCCGGAATCTTGACGTTGAGCTCCTTGCCCGTCGGCAGCCGGACGCGCTTCTCGCCGCCCTTGACCGACTCCTCCAGCGAGACGGACATGGCGACGTTCACGTCGAGATCGAGGCCGACCCCGCCGGTGTCGAATTCGAACTGCCCGGCGCTGCCGGCCCCGGGCCGCGCGCCGCGCACCCCGCCGCCGAACATGCTGTTGAGGATGTCTTCAAAGGCGCCGCCGCCCTGACCCGGGCCGCCGCCGGAGCGGAACGTATAGCTCTCGAACCCGCCGGGACCCGCGCGGCCACGCGGCCCGCCGCCGCCCGGAAAACCCTGGAAGCGCGGCTTGCCGTCGGCGTCGATCTCGCCGCGGTCGAACTGCTTGCGCTTGTCCTCGTCGCCGAGGATCTCGTTGGCCGAATTGAGTTCGGCGAAACGCTCGGCGGCCTTCGGGTCGTCCTTGTTGCTATCGGGATGGTGYTTCTTGGCAAGCTTGCGATAGGCGCTCTTGATCGCGGCAGCGTTGGCGCTCCGCGGCACCCCCAAGACCTCATAGGGGTCGCGCATCCGTCACGTCTCCTTCAAAGAAATCGAATTGTTCAAAGGGCTCCCCGCCCCACCTGCGAACCATGTGGGGAGAGAGTGGCATTTTTGCAACTAGGATWGCCGGCCGAATCCTAGCTCCGCCACGGCTTTAGCGTATGAATCTCCCAACGGCCACGGCTGCTTTGGCAGCCGGCGCCCTGGAGCCAGCTTTCGGTATTGCCGTTGACGTAGCTCGCGAGGAAATCGCGGCATTTGCGGCCGTCCTCGGCGGCATAGGATTGCGCGATCGGCGTCACCGAGCCGCGCGCCCCGGTATCCGGATTCTCCCAGTGCTGGCTGGAATCCTTGTCGCCCTTGCTCAGCACGTCGGACGCAGCGTTGCGGGCGAAGGCAAGATCAGTCTCGGTCGGTGCCGCGTCCTTCGCCGGCCGCATGATCGAGCCGGTGAGGTCGCTGTCGGCGGCCTTGGCATAGGCGCTGGTGTCATTGCGGGAAAAGCTGCAGCCGCCAGTGCCGAAGCCGATCAGGATCACCGTCATGGCAAAGCCGGACGGCCGGATCGCCGATAGGCCAACGCGTCCCCATGCCCTATATAGGGCGGTAGCGGACAACAACGCGTTTTGGGCCGCGGAACGCAACTCGGACTCCAGACATGACCGACACGAYCTCGATGAAACACCAGACACCCTTAACATCCGGTGATTTCACCGCCGCCGACGAGCCTTTTGCGCTGTTCGAGGCCTGGCTGAACGAGGCGATCAAGAGCGAGCCGAACGATCCGAACGCCATGGCGCTCGCAACCGTCGACCCGGAAGGCCTGCCTGATGTGCGCATGGTGTTGATGAAGGGCTTCGATACCGAGGGTTTTGTCTTCTACAGCCACATCGCGAGCCAGAAGGGCCGTGAACTCGCCGCAAATCCTAAGGCAGCGTTACTTTTTCACTGGAAGTCGCTGCGCCGTCAGGTCCGCATCCGCGGCAACGTGACGCCGGTGACCGACGCCGAGGCCGACGCCTATTTCGCCACCCGTCCCAAGCAGGCGCAGATCGGCGCCTGGGCGAGCAAGCAGTCCGAGGCGCTGGAGAGCCGCTTCGCCTTCGAACAGGCCATCGCAAAAGTCGCGGCCAAATACATCATCAGCGAGGTGCCGCGGCCGCCGGGCTGGAGCGGCTGGCGCATCACACCGGTCCGCATCGAGTTCTGGCACGATCGCCCATTCCGTCTGCACGACCGCATCGAATTTCGTCGTGACGCCGCGGGCCAGAAGTGGTCCAAGACGCGGATGTACCCTTAGCATTTTGTTTGAGCATGATCTTTTCGGAAAACCGCTGCACTTTTCCGGATCATGCACCAACCTGAAAGACCTTCATGCCGCATTCGTCAAACGCACCGCGACGCACGCTGCTCCTGACCGGAGCGAGCCGCGGCATCGGCCATGCCACCGTGATCCGTTTCTCCTCGGCGGGCTGGCGCGTCATCACCTGCTCGCGGCATCCCTTCCCGGAGGACTGCCCCTGGGATGCGGGCCCTGAGGACCACATCCAGGTCGACCTCGCCGACCCCAAGGACACGACCCGCGCGATCTCCGAAATCCGCGACCGCCTCGAGGGCGGCATGCTGCATGCGCTGGTCAACAACGCCGCGATCTCGCCGAAGGGCCCGGGCGGCTCGCGGCTCGGCTCGGTCGACACCGATCTCGATACCTGGACGCATGTCTTCCACGTCAACTTCTTCGCGCCGATCATGATGGCGCGCGGACTGATCGAGGAGTTGAAGGCGGCCAGGGGCTCGGTCGTCAACGTCACCTCGATCGCGGGCTCGCGCGTGCATCCTTTCGCAGGCGCGGCCTATGCCACCTCCAAGGCCGCGCTCGCATCGCTGACGCGCGAGATGGCCTCGGACTTCGGCCGCGTCGGCGTCCGCGTCAACGCGATCGCGCCGGGCGAGATCGACACCTCGATCCTGTCGCCGGGCACCGAGAAGATCGTGGAGCAGCAGATCCCGATGCACCGGCTCGGCACGCCCGACGAGGTTGCCAAGATCGTCTACGTGCTGTGCACGGACACCTCGTCCTACGTCAACGGCGCCGAGATCCACATCAACGGCGGCCAGCACGTCTAGGCGCACTGTCATTCCGGGGCGATGCGAAGCACCGAACCCGGAATCTCGCGATTCCGGATTCGCCTCAGGGCGCTCCGGAATGACGGTGAATTGGATTTTTGAATCTGCCGTAACTTGGAACGGAAGCAAGGCGATCCAGACAAAGCCGCCGCAAGACCTGGATCGCCCTTACCTTCCGTTGCTCAATCGAGTCGAATCCGACGTGACCTCTCGCGCGGCCTTGGCGTTGCCGTGCTGAATGCGGTCGAGCAGTCGTCGTCGTTCTCACCATCGAGCAGCGGAGCACCACAGTGCCGGCACATGCGTGCCGACATCGACGACGCCTTGCCGTTCGCCAGGGCCTGACGATAGTTCGCCAGATCGATGACGTTCCGGGGCGACGTTATGTGTTTTTCAACCATGGCTGTTCCTCGCGGCTACGCACTACTTATCGCAGACAAGTTTCGCGCAAACGTTCAGCTCACCGCTCAAATTTTACCGGAGGAATTGGGGCGGCAGCCACGATCACCGCGACGCCGCAATCCCGCTCTATTCTGCGACACCAAGTACCGTGTCTCGACGAACGGCGTAAGGTCTCGGTAGGTATCAGAGCCACTTCTTGAACTTGAAGATCCAGTACGGAACGATGGCCGCGATCAGCATCAGCACCAGTGCCATCGGATAGCCGTGCACCCATTCGAGTTCCGGCATCGACTTGAAGTTCATGCCGTAGATCGAGGCGATCAGCGTCGGCGGCATCAGGACAACAGCCATGACCGAAAACAGCTTGATGATGTTGTTCTGCTCGAGATTGACGACGCCGAGCATGGCGTCGAGCACGAAGGTGATCTTGCTGGAGAGATAGGAGGCGTGGTCGGTCAGCGAGGAGACGTCGCGCTGCATGGTCTTGAGCTGCTCGCGCATGTCCTTGGACCATTTCACGCCCTCCACCACCGCCGAGAGGAAGGCAACGACGCGACCGATCGACACCAGGCTCTCGCGAACCTTGGAGGTGAGATCGCCCTTGCGGCCGATCGAGATCAGGATCTGGGAATATTGCTTGGCGTGGCCGTGGCGCTCGCTCTCGGGCTCGAAAATGTCATGCGACACCTGGTCGATCTCGGCGCCGCAGCGCTCCAGAATGTCGGCGCAACGGTCGATCACGGCGTCCAGCAGTTCCATCAGCACCATCTCGCCGGTGATCGCCGGCGTGCAGGAGCGGCCAAGCTTGGCCTCGACCAGGGCGAACGGCTTCGGCAGGTCGTAGCGTACCGTCACTAGGCGGTGGTCGCCGAGAATGAAGGTCACCGCCGTGGTCCGGGGCATGTCGGTATCCGAGTGGCACATCAGCGTCGCGGTCATGTAGCGCGCGCCGTTCTCGATATAGAGGCGGCTGGAGATCTCGATCTCCTGCATGTCCTCCCGGGTCGGAATGGCGATGCCCGCCAGCCGCTCTACCGCCTTGTCCTCGGCCGCACTCGGACTGAAGAGGTCGATCCAGACCGCGCTCTCCGGCAGCGCCGTGAGATCCTCGACGACAGCCTTCTTGAGGGAGGACTCGGAGGGGACAAACACCGAAAACATGAACAACTCCAGAGAACCTGCGACAGAATGACAGCCTTTAGCGCGATTCTGACAAGTTCATCATGAC
>NZ_JBFUES010000518.1:0-5259 GCF_056403875.1 Bradyrhizobium sp. P2_E8 | reverse complement strand
CCACAGGATTTGGTTTGACGAAGACTCGTGGTTGCCAGCTCGCGCCATAACTCCTCCCTGGGGTTATGGGTCCCGGCCTTCGCCGGGACGACACCTGTGGTGTGGCGGCCGGTTAAGCCCGCGGCTTTGCCGCCGCGACACCGCTGCCCTGCCGCCGGCGAATGATCCATATCGCCAGCCCCAATGTGATCGCCACGGCCGCCACGGTCAAAATCCAGATGTGCTTGCCGACATGCCCGTGGTGATGCAGCCCGGCATATTCGTGCAGGGCCGACACCGCCAGCACGCCCGGCAGCACATGCGCGGGGGCCCAGACCAGGATTGCCGGGATGTTGATCGCGTAGAAGCGGGCAGGGGGCATCCCGAGCGCGCCGGCCGTAACAGGGACAAACGCGCGGATCGGCGGCACGAAGCGGGCGAAGAACACGGCCCAGGTGCCGAAGCGGTGGAAGAAGCTTTCGCTCTCCTCGACCACGCGCGGATAATTGGTCAGCGGCCAGGTGTTGAGGATCTCGCGCTGCTGCCGGTGCCCGATCCAGTAGGCCGAGCCGTCACCCAGCACGGCCCCGGTCGCTGCCGCCAGCAGCACCCAGCCGAGTTTGAGCTCGCCGCCCGGGACCAGGGCGCTGAGCGCCAGGATGATGGTCGAGCCCGGCACCACCGATCCCACCACCGGAACCGCTTCCAGAAGCGCCGCCAGGAACAGGGTCAGATAGGCCAGCCACGCATGGGCCGAAACGAACGAGATCAAGGGATCGAGGAATGACGTCACGTCGGCTTTCGTGTTGGGCGGGGCCAGGCGGATTCAGACCCTACATAAGTAAGGGGAGGCGGTAAAAGTGCCATTCGCGTGGGCAGGCCAGCTGACCCGCCCGAAATTCGAGCGGGATTCGCAGGGCAGCCTTCCAAAAATCGCGCTCCTTGCCTATCTAAATGAAAAGACAATGGAACTTTGATTGGAGGGCGGGCTTCTGCCCGCACGTTGTCTCTGATAGGTTCGCAAACGCACCCAGCCGCAGCCACCGTGCAATAACTGGTCTCGGGATCGCCCGGGACCTCGGAGGATTGATGACGACCGCCGCTCTGTCCAAAGTTGAGGAAGTTTCCGGTTTGCCCGACATGAAGGTGTCGGTGCGCCAGGTGTTCGGGATCGACAGCGATCTCGAAGTGCCGGCCTATTCCGAAGTCGATCCTCACGTGCCCGAAGTCGATTCCGACTACCGCTTCGACCGCGCCACCACGCTCGCCATTCTCGCCGGCTTCGCCCGCAATCGCCGCGTGATGGTGACCGGCTATCACGGTACCGGCAAATCCACCCATATCGAGCAGGTCGCCGCCCGCCTGAACTGGCCCTGCGTGCGCGTCAACCTCGATAGCCATATCAGCCGTATCGACCTCGTCGGCAAGGACTCGATCGTGGTCCGCGACGGCAAGCAGGTCACCGAATTCCGCGACGGCATCCTGCCCTGGGCGCTCCAGCACAATGTCGCACTGGTGTTCGACGAATACGACGCCGGCCGCCCGGACGTGATGTTCGTGATCCAGCGCGTGCTGGAGGTCTCCGGCCGCCTGACGCTGCTGGACCAGAACAAGGTGATCAAGCCGCATCCGTCCTTCCGCCTGTTCGCGACCGCCAACACGGTCGGCCTCGGCGACACCTCGGGCCTCTATCACGGCACCCAGCAGATCAACCAGGGCCAGATGGACCGCTGGTCGATCGTCACCACGCTGAACTATCTCAGCCATGACGAGGAAGTGGAGATCGTGCTGGCGAAGGCCAAGCATTATCGCACCCAGGAAGGCCGCGACATCGTCAACAAGATGGTGCGCCTTGCCGATCTCACCCGTAACGCGTTCGCCAATGGCGATCTGTCGACGGTGATGAGCCCGCGCACGGTGATCACCTGGGCTGAGAACGCCGACATCTTCGGCGATATCGGTTTCGCCTTCCGCGTCACCTTCCTCAACAAGTGCGACGAGCTCGAGCGTCCCCTGGTCGCCGAGTTCTACCAGCGCTGCTTCAACGCGGAGCTGCCGGAGTCGGCGGTCAACGTGGCGCTCAGCTAGGCCATGCCAACCATCACCGTCGAGCGCACCATTGGGACCACCAAGAAGGCTGTGCTCGCCGGGCTCGGTGCCTATAATGACGAGCAGTTCGGGAAGCAGAGGGCCAAGAGCATCGCGGTCTCGTTGAAGGACGGCCGCAAGATCGTCGGCGGCATCGTCGGGCATCTCTGGGCCACGGTCCTGTTCATCCAGTATTTCTGGATCGACCAGAAGCAGCGCGGCAAGGGGCTTGGCACGAAGCTGATCGCGGCGATCGAGGACGAGGCAAGACGGCAGGGCGCGATCCAGGCCCATGTCGACACGATGAGTTTCCAGGCGCCGGGCTTCTATCGTTCCTGCGGGTACGAGGAATTCGGCACTCTCAAGGGCTATCCCGGCGGCGTGACGCGCCATTCGTTTACGAAGTCGCTATGAGCACATCATCATCCAATTCCAAATTCCGTAACAGCAAGGAAGCGCCGACCGAGCCGTTCAAGCGCTCGGTGGCCTCCTGCCTGAAGGCGATCGCGAAATCGCCCGAGCTCGAGGTCTCCTTTGCCGCCGAGCGGCCGGGCCTTGCGCCGGGCAAGGCGCGGCTGCCCGAGCCGGCGCGCAAGATGACCAAGCGTGACGCAGCAGTCGTGCGCGGCCACGCCGACTCCATCGCGCTGAAGATCGCCTGTCACGATCCGAAGCTGCATCGCAAGCTGATGCCGGGCAATCCGCAGGCGCGCGGCGTGTTCGAGGCGGTCGAGCAGGCTCGTGTCGAGGCCATCGGCGCGCGCCGCATGGCGGGCGTTGCGAAAAACCTCACCGCGATGCTCGACGATCATTTCCATCGCGGCAAGTTCGACGAGATCACCGACCGCGCCGACGCGCCGCTGGCCGATGCGCTGGCGATGCTGGTGCGCGAGCGCCTCACCGGCATGGCGCCGCCGACGGCTGCGAAGAAGATGGTCGATCTCTGGCGGCCGATTCTCGAAGACAAGATCGGCAAGCGGCTCGACCGGCTCGACGGCGTGGTCGAGGACCAGACCAGGTTCGGCGACGCCGTGCATGACCTCCTGTCGGCGCTCGAGCTCGGTGACGAACGCAACGCCGACAGCGAAGAGAATGACGACAACGACGAAAACCGCGACGGCGACAACGACCAGTCCGGCGCCGAGGGTTCGCCCGATTCCGATGCCGCCCAGGACATGAGCGCCGACCAGGCGCAGGCGTCGAGCGAGGAGATGAGCGAGAGCGCGATGGAAAGCGCGCAGGCCTCGACGTCGGACACGTTCGACGACGGCGAGCTCGGCGACGACGAGACGCCGGGCGAGGCGACGCGGCCGAATTCGCACGGGAAGAACGAGCCGCGCGGGCCGGAATACCACGCCTTCGCACCGAAATTCGACGAGGTGATTGCCGCCGAAGACCTCTGCGACCATGACGAGCTGGAGCGCTTGCGCGCCTATCTCGACAAGCAGCTCGCGCATCTGCAGGGCATCGTCGCCCGCCTCGCCAACCGGCTGCAGCGCAAGCTGATGGCGCAGCAGAACCGCGCCTGGGAGTTCGATCTCGAGGAGGGCATCCTCGACCCCGCGCGGCTGTCCCGCGTCGTCACCGATCCCTATCACCCGCTATCCTTCATGCACGAGAAGGAGGCGACGTTCCGCGACACCGTGGTGACGCTGCTGCTCGACAATTCCGGTTCGATGCGCGGCCGCCCGATCACGGTCGCGGCGACCTGCGCCGACATTCTCGCGCGCACGCTGGAGCGTTGCGGCGTCAAGGTCGAGATTCTGGGCTTCACCACCCGCGCCTGGAAGGGCGGGCAGTCGCGCGAGGCGTGGCTTGCCGCCGGCAAGCCGGCCAATCCCGGCCGTCTCAACGACCTCCGCCACATCATCTACAAGTCCGCCGACGCGCCCTGGCGCCGTGCGCGGAAGAACCTTGGCCTGATGATGCGCGAGGGACTGCTGAAGGAGAACATCGACGGCGAGGCGCTGGACTGGGCGCACAAGCGCCTGCTCGGCCGGCCCGAGCAGCGCAAGATCCTGATGATGATCTCGGACGGCGCGCCGGTCGACGATTCCACGCTGTCGGTCAATCCCGGCAACTATCTCGAGCGGCACCTGCGCCACATCATCGAGGAGATCGAGACCCGCTCGCCGGTCGAGCTGATCGCGATCGGCATCGGTCATGACGTCACGCGCTACTATCGCCGCGCGGTGACGATCGTGGACGCCGAGGAGCTCGGCGGCGCCATCACCGAGAAGCTCGCCGAGCTGTTCAGCGAGACCAACACCGCGCCGAGCCAGCCGGCCGGCCGGCCGCGACGCAAACTGCATTCGTGAGCAGCCATCGATCCCGCCGCAGCTTCCTTGGCCACGCGGCGGCGGGATTTTCCACTTTCGCACTGTCCCGATTGGCGCAGGCGCAAGCCACGACCGAGCCGCCGCCGCGCCCGCTCCAGGTCGAGCGCGCCGTCGCCGAGCCGGTCAGCATCGAGGTCAACGCGCGGCCGATCGCCAGTTTCGAGCCGCGCGACCGTTCGCGCACGCGCTTCGGTTCGCTGGAGTATCGCAGCGGCCTGGTGTTGACCTCGCCCTATCGCGGCTTCGGCGGCCTGTCCGGCATCCGGCTCGACGCCAAGGGCGAGCGCTTCCTCGCGATCTCCGACCAGGGCGGCTGGTTTACCGGGGCCATCCGCTATTCCGGCAGCAGGATGGCCGGGCTCGACGACGTCGAGGCGGCGCCGCTGCTCAATGCCGAGGGGCGGCCGATCACGGAAAAACGCCTGTGGTGGGATTCGGAGTCGCTGACGCGCGACGGCAATATCGTCTATGTCGGGCTCGAGCGCGTCAACCAGATCCTGCGCTACGATTTCTCGAAGGGCGGCACGCGCGCCCGTGGCGAGGTGATCCAGGTGCCGCCCGCCTTGCGCAGGCTGCCGCACAACAAAGGGCTCGAGGGGCTGGTCTTCGTCCCGAAGGGCCAGCCGCTCGCGGGCACCCTGATCGCCTTCTCCGAGCGCGGGCTGGACGCCGACGGCAATCTGGTCGCGTTCCTGATCGGCGGTCCCACGCCCGGCCAGTTCAGCGTCCGCCGCACCGAGAAATTCGACATCAGCGACGCGGTGCTGCTGCCCTCGGGCGAGCTGCTCATCCTCGAACGCAAATTCTCCTGGTTCAGCGGCGTCGACATCCGCATCCGCTCGATTCCCCCTGT
>NZ_JBFUES010000517.1:0-5265 GCF_056403875.1 Bradyrhizobium sp. P2_E8 | reverse complement strand
GCATGGACACCCAGAACCAGACGATCGACGATTCCGAAGCGCCGCTGGCGCGCGACCTGCGGCTCCTGGTGCGCGAGCGCATCGCGGCCGGCGACAGCAACTCGCAGGTGCTCGACTTCCTGGTCGCGCGCTATGGCGAGTTCGTGCTGCTCAAGCCGCGCTTCGAGCGGCAGACCATGCTGCTGTGGTTGCTCGGGCCATTGCTGCTGACGGGTGGCGGCCTGGCGCTGTGGCTGCAAATCCGGCGTCGCGCGCGAAGCGGTGCAGACCTACCAGCTCCCCCGCTCACGCCCGATGAAGAGGCGAGGCTCGCGGCATTGATGTCGGACGAGACGAAGCGGTCCTAGCTACGTCAAGTCGTCCCGGCTTACGTAATGATACGTAGGCCATCTGGCGCTGCGTGTTTCATGCTCTGTTGACCTTTGTCTGGAAGCTTGTCGCGAAATTCGATTCCAGACGTTTGAGTCCTCAGCGATGTTCACGAACAGCAATCTGACGATCCGCTTCCTGGTCGGCGCCGTCGTCGCTGCATTATTGTTCCTGCTGGGCATCGGCGGCGGCACCGGCTTCGTCGCGGTGCTCTATCTCAACAACGAGATCACCAGCCTGTCTTCGGACTTTGCTGCGCTGAGCGGGCCCGCGCGTGATCACGCGATGCAGATCTACCAGCAGGCACAGGCCGCATTCTCCTATTTCCTGATCGCCTGCGGCGTGATCGCGGTCGTCGCCTGCGCGATCTGCCTCACGACTTGGTTTGCCGTGCGCAACGGCATCCTCAGTCCCTTGGCGGCGATCGTGCATGCCATGCGCGAGGTCGCCGACCAGAAGTTCGAAACACCCGTGCCGGGGCTCGGCGGCACCAACGAGATCGGCCTGCTCGCCGGCGCGCTGGAGGTCTTCAAGACCAATGGGCTCGAACGGCGCCGCCTCACCGAGCAGCAATTGCATGAAGCGCAGCACCAGGCCGAGCGGTCGACATTCCTGGACGACCGGATCAAGCGCTTCAACGATCTCGTCGCCAGCGTCGTCGACAGCGTGGCCTCGTCGGCGGTGCATCTGAAGAGCAATGCCGAGACGCTGTCGCGGACGGCCAACGACACCAGCACGAAGGCGAGTGCGGTGGCGAGCGGAGCAAGCCAGGCCAGCGCCAGCGTCCAGACGGTCGCGGGCTCCGCCGAGGAGATGACGAATTCGATCGGCACGATCAGCCGCCGCGTCACCGATGCGACCCAGCGCGCCGAGGGCGCGGCGGCGCAAGCCGAGAAGAGCCGCGACACCATCCACACGCTGTCGGATGCCGCCGACAAGATCGGCGAGGTCGTGCAGCTCGTGCAGGCGATCGCATCGCAGACCAACCTGCTGGCGCTTAACGCCACCATCGAGGCGGCGCGGGCAGGGGAGGCCGGCAAGGGGTTTGCCGTCGTCGCTTCCGAGGTGAAGAGCCTCGCGCACCAGACCAGCAAGGCGACCGAGGAGATCACCTCCCATGTCGCCAGCATCCAGGGCATCACCGCAGAGACGCGCGGGGCGATCGACGGCATCTCGAAGACGCTGTCGGAGATCTCGTCGATCATGTCCGGCATCGAGGTCGACACCGCCCAGCAGCGCAACGCCACCCAGGACATCTCGCGCAGCGTCCAGGACGCCGCGCGCGGCACGCGCGAGGTGTCCAATCACATCGTCCAGATCACCTCGACCTCCGCCGAGACCGGTCGCATGGCGGCCGAGGCCCGGGATTCCGCCGTCGATCTGTCGCAGCAGGCCGAGACCCTGAAGCGTGAAGTCGACGAGTTCATCGTCAGCGTCAGGGCGAGCTAAGGTCGCCAAAAACCTCGCCCCGGGGCCGGTCACCGGAACTCGAATAAGTTCCTGTAAGACCACAACTTTCGGTCTGCGCTAAACTGCCGCATCGGCATCGCCCTTCATTACGAAAGTTTAACCCAGCCGCCAGCGCGCGGTAAGGCGGGAGTCCCCATCTTCAGGTCCGCAAGGTGCTGGCATCCGGCACCAAATCGATTTCAAGGCCCTGGAGATCTCTGCATGACCGAACGTCCCGACCTTTCGAACCTTCCCTCCTACCGGCAGCCGCGCCGGTCGGTCTTCTCCGCGCGCAAGATCGCGCTGATGGCCTCGGTCGTCGCCGGCTTCGGCGCCGCCGTCTACGGCTTCAGCCCGTCGGTGTCGCCGGCCGACCTGTTCTCCAGCCCGGCGCATGCGCAGGTCAACAACGAGGTCCGGAAGGTCGAGCGCCCGGTCGGTTTCGCCGACATCGTCGAGCGCGTGAAGCCGTCGGTGATCTCGGTGAAGGTCAACATCAAGGAGAAGACCGCCAGCAACGATGACGGCGACGATTCCTCCTCGCCGTTCCAGCCGGGCTCGCCGATGGAGCGCTTCTTCCGCCGCTTCGGCGGTCCGGACGGCATCCCCGGTCTGAAGGGCGGTGGTCGTGGCCGCGTCGTGCAGGGCCAGGGCTCCGGCTTCTTCATCTCGGCCGACGGCTTTGCCGTGACCAATAACCACGTGGTCGACGGCGCCGACAAGGTCGAGGTCACCACCGACGACGGCAAGACCTATACCGCCAAGGTGATCGGCACCGATCAGCGCACCGACCTCGCCCTGATCAAGGTCGAGGGCAGCTCCAACTTCCMGTTCGCCAAGCTGGCCGACGCCAAGCCGCGGATCGGCGACTGGGTGSTCGCGGTCGGCAATCCSTTCGGCCTCGGCGGCACCGTGACCGCCGGCATCGTCTCGGCCAGCGGCCGCGACATCGGCAAYGGTCCCTATGACGATTTCATCCAGATCGACGCGCCCGTGAACAAGGGCAATTCCGGCGGTCCCGCCTTCGACACCAACGGCGAGGTGATGGGCGTCAACACCGCGATCTACTCGCCCTCCGGCGGCAGCGTCGGCATCGCGTTCTCGATCCCGGCCTCCACCGTGAAGACGGTCGTTGCCCAGCTCAAGGACAAGGGCTCGGTCAGCCGCGGCTGGATCGGCGTGCAGATCCAGCCGGTGACGTCCGACATCGCCGACAGCCTCGGCATGAAGAAGGCCGAAGGCGCGCTGGTGGCGGAGCCGCAGGCGAACGGTCCGGCCGCGAAGGCCGGCATCGAGTCCGGCGACGTGATCACCGCGGTCAACGGCGAACCCGTCAAGGACGCCCGCGAACTCGCCCGCACCATTGGCGGCTTGGCCCCCGGCGCGACTGTGAAGCTCAACGTGCTGCACAAGGGCCAGGACAAGGTCGTGAACCTCACCCTCGGCCAGCTGCCGAACACGGTCGAGGCCAAGGCCGACATCGACAATGACAGCGGCAAGGGTGCGAGCAAGGGCACCGACGTGCCCAAGCTCGGCATGACGGTTGCGCCCGCCAATTCCGTGGCCGGCGCCGGCAAGGAAGGCGTCGTGGTTACCGAAGTTGATCCGAAGAGCGCCGCAGCCGAACGCGGCTTCAAGGAAGGCGACGTGATTCTCGAAGTCGGCGGCAAGAGCGTGAGCACCGCCGGCGATGTCCGCGACGCCATCAACACGGCGCGGACCGACAGCAAGAACAGCGTCCTGATGCGCGTGAAGAGCGGCGGCCAGTCGCGCTTCGTCGCAATTCCCCTCGCCAAGGGGTAACCCTCAGGAGGCCTACGCAATGAAGGGTGTCGCCCGGCATCAGTCGCCCCAGCCGCCGGCGCCCTTCGGGGGAGCAGCGTAACGTTCGCTTCCCCAGTCTACCTTCCGGTGGAATTACGCCCCCCTCCGTCGGAAGGCCTAGGGCGGTGAGGTCCCCCCAGCTTCACCGCCCGCCTTTTTCTCGACCCGAGACTCTCCCACTCGGCTTGCATGCGATTGCCGCTCGCGCCATGTTTAGAGAAGGTGACCTCCTTGACCGCCGCCGAACGCACGATGCGCCTCCTCATCATTGAAGACGACCGCGAATCCGCCGACTACCTCGTGAAGGCGTTTCGCGAAGTCGGACACATTGCCGACCACGCCGCCGACGGCGAGGAGGGCCTCGCCATGGCCGAGAGCGGCGATTACGACGTGCTGGTGGTCGACCGCATGCTGCCCAAGCGCGACGGCCTGTCGCTGATCGGCGCGCTGCGCGACAAGGGCAACACCGCGCCGGTGCTAATTCTCTCCGCGCTCGGGCAGGTCGACGACCGCATCAAGGGCCTGCGCGCCGGCGGCGACGACTATCTGCCCAAGCCCTATTCCTTCGCCGAGCTCCTGGCGCGGGTCGAGGTGCTGTCGCGCCGCCGCGGCGGCCCGGCCGAGGACACGCTCTATCGTGTCGGCGATCTCGAGCTCGACCGGCTCTCCCATCGCGTCGCCCGCGGCAAGGACGAATTGACGCTTCAGCCGCGCGAATTCCGTTTGCTCGAATACCTCATGAAGCATGCGGGCCAGGTGGTGACGCGCACCATGCTGCTGGAGAACGTCTGGGACTATCATTTCGATCCGCAGACCAACGTGATCGACGTGCACATTTCGCGGCTGCGCTCCAAGATCGACAAGGGTTTCGAGCGGCCGCTGCTGCACACGATCCGCGGCGCCGGGTACATGATCCGTGACGGCATTCGGTAAACTCGTCCGCACCACGGCATTCCGGCTGACGCTGGTCTACCTGTTTCTGTTCGCGATGTTCGCGGCCTCGCTGCTGGCCTATTTCGCCTGGAATACGCGCCGGCTGATCACCGAGGAAATCACGCAGACGGTGAATGCGGAGACCTCGGAGATCAACGAGCTCTACGGCCGCCGCGGCTTGCGCGCCCTGGTGCTGGCGATCGAATCCCGGGCGCTGCGGCCCGGCGCCAACCTCTATCTCGTGACCACGCCGACGGGGCAGGCGATCGCCGGCAATGTCGGCTCGCTGGCGCCCGGTGTGATGGCGACGCGTGGCTGGTCGGAAACCGCCTACCGGCGCATCGAGGACGCGGATGACCGCGACCATCGTGCGCTCGTACGCGTCACCGAACTGGAGAACGGCTTCCGGCTCCTGATCGGCCGCGACCTCGCCGAGCGGCGGCGCCTGTTCGGCATCGTCGCCAAGGCCGCGCAATGGTCGATTCTGATCGTGGTCGTGCTCGGGCTCGGCGGCGGCGTCTTCGTCGCGCGCAGGGTGCTGAGGCGCATCGATGCGATGAGCGGCACGGCGCATCGCATCATGACCGGCGATCTCAGCGAGCGCCTGCCGGTGGGGCGCAGCGGCGACGAGCTCGACCGCCTCGCCGAAAACCTCAATGCCATGCTGGAGCGCATCGAGGCGCTGATGGC
>NZ_JBFUES010000516.1:0-5270 GCF_056403875.1 Bradyrhizobium sp. P2_E8 | reverse complement strand
CGACTACCCCGATCAGGTCGCGCTGCTGGAGGGCACCGAGCCGCTGGCGCTGCGCCGGGTCGAGATCGCCGCCGAGGCGATGCGCCTGCGCGCCGAGAGCGACCAGGCCGGCATTGCCGCGCTCCAGGGCAAGGCGGAAGGCCGCGGCCTGATGGACACCGTGATGGGCAATCTCGACCGTCTGAGCGCAGAGGAAGAACGATTGCTCGCCGCGCGCTCCCAGGATTCGCGCCGCACCGGCATCGTGCTGCTCGGCATCGATGTCGCCGGCGCGCTCGTGATCCTGCTGCTGGTCGTGATGGTGATGCGCGAGAGCCGGCGCACCGAGGGCGCGCTCAAGAGCACGCTTTTGGAGACCACGGCCGCCAAGGAGCAACTCGAGGCGGCGGTGGCCGAACGCACCGAACATCTGGTCACCGCGCATGACGAGCTCCGCCTGTCCGTCAACGTGCTCCAGAGCACCTTTCGCAGCATGGCGGAGGCGGTGCTGGTCATCGACGTCGACAGCAACGTTCTGCTGTCCAATCCGGCCGCGGAGCGCATGCTGCTGCACCGCGCCGGCATGAACCTGAGCAGTCTGCGGTCGCTGTCGGACGTCTTTCACGGCGACGGCGCCATGCCGATGAAGGCCGAGGAGCTGCCTTCGGTGCGCGTGCTGCACGGCGAGGAGTTCGAAGACCTGGAAATGATCGTCCGCCCGCACAGCGGCAATCAGGTTCGCCACCTCATGATCAGCGGCCGGCCGATGCGGGACGGACAAGGCGACATCTCGGGCGCCGTGCTGGTCTATCACGATGCGACCACCTCGCGCGAGACCGAGCGGCAGTTGCAACAGTCGCAGAAGCTGGATGCGATCGGCAAGCTGACCGGCGGCGTCGCGCACGACTTCAACAACATGCTGACGGTGATCTCGGGCAATACCGAGACGCTGGTGGCGAGCCTGAAGGAGCAGCCCGCGCTCCAGCGCGTGGCGCGCCTGATCGACGATGCCGCCGAGCGCTGCGCCGAGCTGATCCAGCACCTGCTCGCCTTCGCACGCCGGCAGCCGCTCCAGCCGCGCAACGTCGAGATCAATGCCGCGATATCAGACATCGCAAAGCTGCTGCGCCCCACCCTCGGCGAGCAGATCCAGATCGAGACCGTGCTGGAACAGGGGCCGATGACCGCGCACATCGATCCGTCCCGGCTCACCAATGCCGTGCTCAACATGGCGATCAACGCCCGCGACGCCATGCCGAACGGCGGCAAACTGCTGCTGGAAACCCACCGCGTCGTGCTCGACGAAGCCTATGCGCAGGCCAATGCGGACGTGGTGTCCGGCCCCTACGTGATGCTCGCGGTCAGCGACAGCGGCACCGGCATGCCGCAGGACGTCCAGGAGAAGGCGTTCGAGCCCTTCTTCACCACCAAGGAGGTCGGCAAGGGATCCGGGCTCGGTCTCTCCATGGTCTACGGCTTCGTCAAGCAGTCCGGCGGCCATATCAAGATCTACAGCGAGGAAGGCCACGGCACCACGATCAAGCTCTATCTGCCGCCGGGCGAAGGCGCGATAGAAGCGGCAGCTCCCGTCGCGCCGCAGGCCGAAGGCGGTGCCGAGACCATTCTCGTGGTCGAGGACGATCCGCTGGTGCGCAACTTCGTCACCGCGCAATTGCAGGGCCTCGGCTACCAGACGGTTGCCGCGCCCGACAGCCGCGCAGCGCTGCAACTGATCGAGGCCGGGCAGGTCTTCGATCTCCTCTTCACCGACGTCGTCATCCCCGGCGGCATGAGCGGGCGCGAGCTCGCCGAGGAAGTGGCGAAGCGGCGGCCGGGCCTGAAGGTGCTCTACACCTCCGGCTATACCGACAACGCCATCGTCCACCACGGCAAGCTCGACGACGGCGTGATGCTGCTGACCAAGCCGTATCGGAGAAACCAGCTCGCGGAAATGATCCGGAAGGCGCTGAATGGCAGCGGGATGGCGGCGGGCTAGCGCGTGGACTGRCGAAGGCGCGCTGCAGTCACGCATATATGTGGTCGAGCGCACTGGCTCAGGATGTGACTTCYGGTTGTCCTTTTGAGACGCCGTGGCTCGCCCGGATGCGCGCCGGAGGTGTTCCGAAACCGCGCGGTGCAACGAGTAAGGCCGTTTTGATTCCGATCGGGCCGGTCTCAAGCAAAAATCAAGCGCATCTCAAGGACAAATCGTCTCACCTGCCCAATCTCTGAGCATGCTCTCGGCGACAAATGTTGGAGCCGGCGTCGCGACAGTCCGCTTGCGGAGCGCGATACCGAGCGCAGTCACCAGACGTACAGCTAGGATCCTGGTCTGCGGCCGGAATTGACGGCGCAGCTTCGACAGGTGCTCGGATGAAAAGACGAGAGTTCATCTTGTTGATTGGCGGAGGACTGGCCTGGCCTGCGATCGCACGGGCGCAGGACGGAGCCAAGCTGCATCGTATCTTCTGGGTCTCGACCGCCTCCGAACCGGATCCCTTCCTGGACGGCTTTCGCGAGGGAATGCGCGCGCTGGGATACGTCGAGGGCAAGACCGTAACCTTCGAGACGCACTATGCCCCTGGAAATCCGCAGGCACTGCGCAAGATTGTCTCCGAGTTGCAACAGAGGGATATCGACCTTGTGGTCTCGAGCGGTCCGGCGACACGCGTCATGACCGCGGTCACCGACATCCCCGTGCTGTTTGCATTGAGCGGTGACCCCGTCGCTTTGGGTGTGGTGAAGAGCCTTGCTCACCCCGGCACCAATTTCACCGGCAGCACATTCCTGTCGCTCGAGCTGGCGGGAAAGCGCGTTGAACTGCTCAAGGACATTTATCCAAAGCTGCGAAAACTGGCGGTCTTCTCGAACACGGATCATCCGGGAGAGCCACTGGAATGGCGTGCGACTTTGGAGTCGTGCCGGAATCTCGGCATTGAGGCAGCCTACGTTCCGTTCTGTGGCGCTCGCGAAATCGAGAATGGATTGACGGCCGCCGGCAAAGTGGACGCGGATGCTCTCCTCGTGTTTCCCGATGCCGTGACGCTGGTGCATCGTGCAAAGATTGCGGAGCTTGCAATCGCGCACCGGCTGCCTTCGATGTTTGGCTGGTCTGAATATTGTGACGCTGGAGGTCTCTTGAGTTACGGCGCAAACCAGCGCACGACCTATTTTCGGCTTGCCACTTATGCCGATCGCATCCTGCGCGGGGAAAATCCGTCAGATCTTCCGGTGATGCGCCCCGAGAAGTTTGAACTGGCAGTCAATCTGRAGACAGCCAGGCTTCTGGGTATCGACCTGGATGTGTCGTCGATCCTGTTTCGCGCCAGCAAGGTGATCTCCTGAGAGCAGTTATGACGGACGGTGCTGCGCAGTCCTCTTCGTGTACGACGCCCCCGCGTCGCTCGCTGTTTTGCAAGTACTTGGCGACGTTGTTTGTCGCTGCGGTCGTGCCTCTGATACTCGGCGCGGCCATCGAGGCGTCTTTCGGTTACCGAGACCAGCGCCGCCAGATTAGCGCTGTGCTGCAGGCCGATGCTCGCGCGGCGTCCGACCGGATCGAGGCATTCACCGACGGCATCCGGGATCAGCTGGGTTGGATGGTGCAGCTTCCCTGGTCTGCCGGAGACGATGCGCAACATAAGACCGACGCCTTGCGCCTCCTCCAGCAGGTGCCCGCAATCGTTTCGGTTTCGCTTCTGGATGAGACCGGCACTGAACGGGTCTTTGTTTCCAGGCTGCTTCTGAACAGGACCGGGCGCGGCATTGATATGTCCACGGATCCCGCTGTTCTAGGCGCACGCGCCAACAAGGTCTGGTACGGACCGGTTCAGTACAAGCGAGATTCAGAGCCCTACATGAGGATCGCGGTTGCCGGGAGCCTGCCGGCCGCGGGGGTTGCGATCGCCGAAGTCAATCTGAAGCTGATCTGGGATGTCATCGCTGCCATTAGAATTGGCGAGACCGGCTACGCCATTGTTGTCGATGACTCCGGTCATCTGATCGCCCATCCCGACATCAGTCTGGTTCTGCGCGGCCGCGCCAGCTCGGGCAGTTTCAGCCGGATCAAGCATCTCGTTGGCGCGGCGAGCGGAGCGGCGGTGATAAATGGGGACCAAGGCAAGCCGGTGGTGGCGCTATCCGTTCAAGCCGCCGACGTGGGATGGACGGTGATCGCGATGCAGCCGGTCTCGGAAGCCTTTGCATCCATTCGCGCGGCGTTGTGGCGCTCGTCAATTCTGATTGCCTTTGGTGTTCTTATCGCGCTGGCGCTCGCCTATTGGCGCGCGCACAGAATGTCCGGCCCGATCAAGCAACTGGAAGAGGGCGTGGAGCGGATCAGAACCGGACAATTCGAGCATCGCATCAAAATCTTCAGCGGTGACGAGTTGCAGCAACTGGCGTTGCGCTTCAATGAAATGGCTTCTGAACTGGCGATCTCGCAGCAGAAATCTGCGCGGATCGAACGGCTGAAGCAGTTCCTGCCATCACAGGTCGCCGAATTGGTCGAGCATTCTCATGAACTGCTCGAAGGGCAGCGACGTGAAGTCGCTGTCATTTTCGGCGACTTGCGCGGCTTCACGGCGTTCTCCACGCGCAATGAACCTGATGTCATCATGGCCGTCATGCGCGAGTACTACGAGGCCGTTGGCGCCGTGACGACTCGTCACGAGGCAACGCTCATCGGCTTTGATGGCGACGGAGTCATGCTCCTCGTCAATGCTCCGGTCGCGTGCGAACAGCCGGCAACTCAAGCGGTCCGTCTCGCGATCGACCTGCAAATGACCGTGCAGTCCCTTGCCGGCAAATGGTACGATTCCGGCCACGCGATCGGCTTTGGTGTGGGCGTTGCGATGGGAGCGGCAACGGTAGGAACGGTTGGTTATAACGGTCGGCTGGACTACACGGCGATGGGAGCCGTGGTGAATTTGGCGTCGCGGCTCTGCAATCTCGCGAAGGACGCGCAGATCCTGGCTGATCCCACTATCGCTGGAAGGGTAAGGGACAGCGTTCCGTTGGCATCGCTCGGGCAGCGGAACATCAAAGGCTACGACCAGGCCCTCGAAGTCTTTGCTGTCGCACCTGCTGACCTGCCGTCGAAACCGCCGGGCTCGGGACAACGCCGGCGAGAGAAAGAGCCTCAGGACCCCTGATACCCCGGCGTCCGGACGGCTAGCGCGTCGCCAGCACCACGGCTGCGAGCGTGAAGATCAGCGCGGCGATCTGTCCCGGCCCAAGCGGCTCGCCCAGCGCGAGCGCGGAGGCGACGACGCCGATGACAGGTACGGCCA
>NZ_JBFUES010000515.1:0-5271 GCF_056403875.1 Bradyrhizobium sp. P2_E8 | reverse complement strand
GCCGCCAGCTGCGGAGATCCAGAACCCGGCGCGCCAGCCCCAGGTGTCGACGACGAAGGCGAGCGGGCTCGACGACAGCAGCATGCCGATATTGCCGATCGAGAGGATCGCGCCCGACCACAGCCCGAAGCGCGCCGCCGACAATTGCTTGGCCGCCAGCGTCATCGGGCACATCAGCATGCCCGAGGTGGCGACGCCGAGCATCAGCTGGCCGACCGCAAAGCTCTCGGGGCCTGTCGCAAAGCCCGATGCGACTGCGCCGAACACGGTTCCCGCCAGCAGGCCGAGCGACACCGGCCGCACGCCGAAGCGATCCATCGCCGCGCCGACCGGGATCTGCGCCGCGGCAAAGGCGAAATGATAGACCGAGGTCAGGCTCGCCAGCGCCTGCGGCTTGACGTGGAAATCCGCCGCCATCAGGTCGAGGCTGATGGCGGGAATCGTGCGCAGCAAGGTCGAGAGCATATGCCCGCAGGCAAGTGCCACCAGTGCGAAGATCAGCGCGCGGGTGGCGCCTCCCGCGTCGTCAGTGGCTGCGGTCTCCATGAGTGTCCCGTCCCGAGAAGGTTTTGGATGGGGGTACATGATCGCGGGGCGGCCGCCAATGGCGGCAGCGCGGCCCCCTCATTCCGGAATGGCGGCGCCGTCAGCGCAAAGTGGTGCCGGCGCGCCGTGACGGCAGGCACGTTGCCCATCAAAGCGGGTCTGACGCCGCTGTCTGAGACCATGAACCAAGCCGGCCGTCAGGACGTTGTTCCCGGGAAGATGTGGTATCATGGGGACCAGGATCTGCAGCTGGCGGCGGCAATGTCTTCCACCGAGAGCACAAGCAAGACGACCAGCGACGCGGCCCGCCGAGAGCGGAGGAGGAGCAATTCCTTACTGCTGGCTCTCGCCGTTGGATTTCTTGTCTTTGGCGCGGCCGCGGGGGCACTCTACTACGCATTGCGGCCGGAGGTTCTCCGGATCGCCGTTGGACCGCCCGGCAGCGACGATTCCAAAGTCATCGAGGCAATGGCCGATGCCTTCAGGAGCGAAAGTCGAACCGTCAGGCTGTCTCTGATCAAAACCAACGGGGCGGTGGAGTCTCTCGCCCTGCTTGGGGCCGGCAAGGCGGACCTTGCCGTCGGCCGCGGTGATCTGGAAATGCCGGCCGAGGCGCAGACCGTCGCCGTCGTGCGTAAGAACTTCGTTGTGCTGTGGGCGCCCTCCGCGCCTGCGGGCAAGGGCTCGAAAGGAAAGCGGTCGCCGAAAATCAAGGAGGTCGCCGATCTCGCGGGGCACCGTGTCGGCGTGATTGGGCGGACCCCCGTGAATGCYGCGTTGCTGCGGGTCATCCTGAGCGCCGCCGGTGTGGACGTTGAGAAGGTCGCGGTGACGCACTTTGGCACTGAACAGATCGGGGAGCTGGCGCGCGATCTCACCCTCGATGCATTCATGGCAGTCGGGCCACTCGACAGCAAGATCACATCCGACGCCGTTGCTGCTACGGCGCGGGCCCGCGGCGAACCGAAGTTTCTCGAGATCGAGACATCGGAAGCGATCGCCCTGAGGCATCCCCGGTATGAATCGGAGGAAATTCCGCCGAGCGTCTTCAATGCGGATCCGGCCTGGCCGGGTGACAAGGTCGAGACGGTCAGCGTCAGCCACCTCATCGTGGCAAGAAAGAGCATGTCCGAGACCACGGTAGCGGCGTTTTTCCGGCAGCTCTTTGCCGTCCGTCAGGCGATTGCGAAGCAGGTCCCCGGCGCTGCACACATCACCAAGCCGGACCTCGAGAAGGACACCGAGCTGCCGGTACATCGGGGAGCGGCGGCCGTCATCGACGGCAACGAACGCACCTTTCTCGACCGGTACGGCGATTTGTTCTGGTTCGGGCTCCTGCTTCTCTCCGGGATAGGCTCGGCCGCCGCCTGGTTGCGCCGCTACTTGAACCGCGACGAAAGGGAGGACAACACCATCCATCGCAAGAGAATCCTGGCCATGGTCTCGAGCGCGCGTACCGCGGAATCCAACCAGGAACTGCTGACCCTGCAGAGCGAGGCGGACGCCATCATCGCTGAAACGCTCGAGTGCTACGATGACGGCGCTATCGAGGAGGAGGAACTCGCCGCTTTTGGGCTGGTGCTCGACCTCTTGAGCAATGCCATTGCCGAGAGGCGAGCCGCGTTGCAACGTACCAGCTTCGAAACCATTCGAGGCGCGGCAACAGGCTCTACGCTACGAGGATAGGGGCGGCCATTTGAACCGGCCGTTGCGGATTCCTCAGCGCCAGCGCTGCCGTGCGCGAAGATCAGCGCGCGGGTGGTGCCTCCCCGGCTATTCGAGACTCTGGCGTTCGAACTTTCAGCTCGTGGGTAGAGCAACACGAAACCCCTCAACCCGTTTCCAACGAGGATGAGTTTCGCGAAGAACTCAGCCCATCCAACGAACTTAGTCGTCCGTGAAGAATTCCCAAGCCGTTGATTTGGAATCTGAAAAGGGCATTTTGCCGTAGCTGGATTTGCCAGAAATCCAGGCTTGGTTGCGGGATTCCTTGCAAACTTGATTTGTGATTCTCTCGCCCGAGAGACGGCATTCGCGAGGGATTCGATGCGGCCACGAGAGCGCAAGGAGACGGGGGGCAGGATCTTTTCCGCTCCCGGCTCGATCAGATCATCGACCTGAAGCATCCGCTGGTGACGCTGGGGCGCAGCGTGGACTGGGGCTTTCTGGAAGGGCGGTTCGGCGAGGTTTACGACGATGACCCCGGCCGGCCGCCGCTGCCGACGCGCCTGATGCCAGGGCTTGCGATCCTCAAGCACAGCTACGACCTGTCCGACGAGGTGCTGTGCGAGCGGTGGGGCGAGAACCCCTATTACCAATACTTCTGCGGCGAGGAGTTCTTCCAGCACCGGCTGGTGTTCGACCGCTCATCGCTGACGCGATGGCGTAACCGCATGGGCGAGGAACGGCTGGCGGCGCTGATCCAGGAGAGCCTTTCGGTGGCCGTCAGGACCAAGGCGATAAAGCCGTCCGAGCTGTCGCGGGTGATCGTCGACACCACGGTTCATCCCAAGAACGTGACGTTCCCCACCGACGCGAAGCTACTGAACCGGGCGCGCGAGAAGCTGGTACGGCTGGCGCCGCGTCACGGGGTGGCTTTGCGACAGTCCTATGCACGGGTGGGCAAGTTCGCCCTGAGCCGGCACCAGCGCTATGCCCATGCCAAGCAGTTCACGCGCGCCAACCGGGCGCTCAAGACGCTGCGGACCTATCTGGGCCGCGTGATCCGCGACATCGGCCGCAAGATCGAAGGTGACGAAGGGCTGGAAGCGGCGTTCGCAAAGCTGCTGGCGCTGGCGCGGCGCGTGCGCGAGCAGCAGCAGCGTCAGCGCGGGCCCACAATCTTTCTCTGACATTATACCTGTCTGCGCTTCAAAAGTGCGCGGGTCCCGACAATCGCGCCAATGCAGTTAAGCACGAGTGGCGGCCAGTGAAATTGAGCCGACGGATCGGCGACGAAAGCGAATAAATGATTAATGCCGAGCAGACAAAACAAGACGGTGCAGCCCGTTGCAACAGCCACCGCAAACCGGGGGTCACCGAGACGCAGCGTGAGAAACACAATGGTTGCGGCGCCAACATTCCAGAAAGCAATCTCCCTCTGCCATCCCGAATTCCCGCCCCACACCGATATTTTGGCACCGAGATGCTGAAAAGCAATTTGGACAACGAACGACGAACAGAAGGCGACAAGGGAGATGATAAGAAAAAGCCTCATGCGTCGATCCATCGTGCCTCCGATTGATGGCTGGCTGGCTGGCTGGCTGGGAGCACAATGCGAGTAGCCGGCGGACCGTGTCAAGGATTGTGAGACAGCCCTATTGCAAGGCTGGCTTCTGGGTCCGCGGAGTGATCCAAACGCTCGATCGCTTCCCGGCAACCCCTACGATGGCCATACGCTCGGCAGTGTCATCGAGGCGACCGAGAAGCTGACCGGATGCGCCATCGAACGCGCCTATGTCGACAAGGGATATCGCGGCCACACGACCGAGCGCCCGCGTCGCGTCTTCATCTCCGGGCAGAAGCGCGGCGTCTTCGGCGCGATCGAACGTGAACTCCGCCGCCGCTCCGCCATCGAGCCGATCATCGGCCACATGAAGAGCGAAGGCCATCTCGGCCGCTGCTATCTCAAGGGCCGTGAGGGCGACGCCATCAACGTCATTCTTACCGCCGTCGGCCACAACCTCCGCCGCGTCCTCGCATGGCTGAGGGATTTGCTGGCCTCAATTCTCATCGCCCTTTGGCGATCCGCAGCCGGCCTTCCGGCCGTCAAACAGGCTTCTTAACTGACGACAACTTAGTCGTCGCTGTCAGGCGCTTGTGACTCCATTTCGGGACATTGGCCCCTCAGAGACTGTGGCGCCACGCTTCGAGATACAACGGAGACCTGCGCACCTCTTCAACAGCGGTCCTCGATAGGCCCATGTCGGCGAGCAGCCGATCATCGAGTTCGAGAAGTTCCCTGTACTGGCGCCGTCGTTCCCACGCGCACGCTATTCCAGCCGGCCACGCAAGTGGAATCTTCCACCCTCTCACGTCGGGAAGAGGCAGTGAAGGCGGGTTGATGGTGTAAGCGGAGTTGGAAGTAGTGCTGCCGCAAGACATGTTTCACCTCCATACTGGAGCGAAACAACACTTGGCTGCGGGAGCTCATCGGGCGGTTGTCAATGTCCCGAGCAATTTATGTATCACACACTCGGCGGGTGCTCAAGCGACTGTCAGTGAGTATGAACTCAGCGCTATCCGTAGCAGCGATCCCAATGAGCGGCCCGTACCGAGAAGAGGCGGGTACATGATGGGGGGGCGGTTGCCAAATGGGGACGTCGGCGGTCACGACGGGGCGTGGGCGACAGCTGATTTTTTCAATTATTGGGCATCACCGCAACTCCCGCAGAAGCTTCCGCGCCTCATCTAGCATCATCCGGACCTGTCGTTGCTCGCTGATCGTCTCCCTGGTGAATAGCCCATGCTTTCGCGCATTCCGGTTTCCCCTCGGCGCACCGGTCCTCAGCGCGCCGCCGTGCATGCGGCAGCGCGCCTTGCCGTGTGCGGCCGGTGCGCGGCAGGCATCGCYATCGCGAGTTCGGGCGCCGCAGCGGGGACTGGCCCGCATCGGGACGGTGTTGCGGGTGTGGCCGCCGGTCATCGGTTGGCGCCTTGCGTTGCCTCGCGCGGGCTCGCCTCCGCAACAAGCACGTTCGCATGCTGCGTGACGTTGCCCACGAT
>NZ_JBFUES010000514.1:0-5283 GCF_056403875.1 Bradyrhizobium sp. P2_E8 | reverse complement strand
TATCGCGACCGCTCCAGCCTCGCCTTGCTCATGATCGACGTCGACCATTTCAAGGCCTACAACGACGAATACGGCCATCCCGCGGGCGATGCCTGCCTGCGCGTGGTCGCAAGCATCCTCGCGGCCGAGATGCACCGCGCCGGCGATCTGGCGGCGCGCTACGGCGGCGAGGAATTCGCCATGCTGCTCCCCAATACCGATGCGGCCGGCTGCGCCCGGATCGGCGAGCGGATCCGCGAGGCCATTCACCAGGCGGGCCTGGTCCACGCCTCGAGCCCGATCTCGGTATCTGTGACCGTCTCGCTTGGCGGCGCGACCTGCCGGCCGGCGTTCGAGCGCACCGCAGGGTCCGCTTCACTCGTCGAGGCCGCCGATCGTGCGCTCTACGCCGCCAAGGATACGGGCCGTGACCGCCTGATGATGTCGGGCGAGGTCGTGAACCTGCTGCCCAAAGCGTCCGGTCAGTAAAGGCCGTCCAGCAGTAACATCGCTCAATAATGCGGCGGGCGCTCGTTGGCAGGTCCCGGCGCATTCGTATCGGCCTCCTGCAGCCGCTCGTTGAGCTGTGCGATCTGCCGGGTCAGCGCGTCGATCTGCTTCCACTGCGCGGTGATGGTCTGGTTCAGCGTCTCGATCGTATCGTCCTGATAGGCGAGGCGCGTCTCCAGCCTGTCGATGCGTTCGCTCAGCGTCTTGATCTCATTCGTCACGTGTCGCGTCCTTGTCCCGTTCCCGCAGGCCAAGTTCCTGCAAACCATGGCCGAGCGCGACGCGCTCGTCGAACACGAAGCATTCGCCGCGCCAGCGGCTCTGCGCCTCCGGCACTTCCTCCAGATATTTCAGGATGCCGCCCTTGAGGTGATAGACCTCGGCAAAGCCGCGCGCGAGCAGGTGCGCGCTCGCCTTCTCGCAGCGGATGCCTCCGGTGCAGAACATCGCGATCCTGCGGTGTTTTGCCGGATCGAGCTGTTCGGCGGCAAAATCCTTGAACTGCCCAAAGCTCTTGATACCGGGATCGACCGCACCCTCGAACGTGCCCATCGCCACCTCGAAGGCGTTGCGGGTGTCCAGCACCAGCGTGTCCGGCGCTGCGATCAGCGCGTTCCAGGCGGCGGCATCGACATAGGTGCCGACCTGGCGCGTCGGATCGGCAGCGGCGTCCCCGAGCGTGACGATCTCCTTCTTCAGCCGCACCTTGAGCCGGCCGAACGGCATTGTCTCGGCGGTCGAGAATTTCAGTTCGAGATTGTCCAGCCGGCCGCCGAACAGGGCGCCGTGCGCAAGCTCATGGACAAGGGCGTCGATCGCCTCCGGCGCTCCCGCAACCGTGCCGTTGATGCCCTCCTGCGCCAGCAGCACGCTGCCCTTCAGCGCCAGGCCAGCGCAGAACGCGCGCAGCGGCTCGCGCAGCGCGCGGTAATCGGGCAGGGCGGCGAATTGGTAGAAGGCGGCGACCTTGTGGATCATGGCGGCTCGTTTAGCAGGCGGCCGCCGCCCAGAAAACCCGCATGGCCCCGGACGGCAAAAGGTCTATACGCCCAGCGGATGGCAGCCATTTCGCTGGTATGCCAGCATTGCCCCGGCGGGCCGGAATGTGTCATGTAGGCCCGGTTTTTCCGAGACGGCGCGCCCTCCGCGCCGACGGCCCAAGAGAGCCCTGAGAGAGCAAAACTTCGATGAGAAACTTCCATTTCCCCGGCAGGTCCACGGTCCACGCCACCAACGCGATGGTCGCGACCTCGCATCCGCAGGCCTCGCTGGCCGCGATCGAGGTGCTGCGCGAGGGCGGCACGGCGGTGGACGCGGCGGTGGCCGGCTCGGCCGTGCTCAGCGTGATCGAGCCGCAATCGACCGGCATCGGCGGAGACTGTTTCGCGCTGATCCAGCCGCGCGGCGAGGGCAAGATCATCGCCTATAACGGCTCCGGCCGGGCGCCGAAGGCTGCGAATGCCGACTGGTATCTCGAGCGCAAGATCAATTCTGTGCCGCTGACCTCGGCGCATGCGGTCTCGATCCCCGGCGTGATCGACGCCTTCGCGACCGTGCTGCGCGATCACGGCAAGTTCGGCTTCGACYGCCTGCTCCAGCCCGCGATCAAGGCGGCCGAAGAGGGCTACGTCGTCGCCCCGCGCATCGCCTTCGACTGGAAGAACCAGTTCGAGAAACTGAAGGGTGGCACCAACACCGTGCGTTACCTGTTGCCGGGCGGCAAGCCGCCGGTGGCCGGCGACGTCATCCGCCAGGCCGAGCTCGGCAAGACGCTGCGGGCGATCGCCAAGGACGGCCGCGATGCCTTCTACAAGGGCGCGATCGCGGAGGACATGGTCGAGACCCTGCGCGGCATCGGAGGCCTGCACACGCTCGACGATTTCGCCGCGCACACCACCGAGACGACGACGCCGATCGGCACGATGTACAAGGGTCACGACGTCTGGCAGTGCCCGCCGAACGGCCCGGGCGTCACCGCACTGCTGATGCTCAACATCCTGTCGCGCTTCGACCTGACCAAGTACGCGCCGCTCAGCGTCGAGCGCTTCCATCTCGAGGCCGAAGCCGCCCGCATCGCCTACATGAACCGCGAGATGCATGTCGCCTCTCCCGAGCACATGAAGATCAACGTCGCTGAGATGCTCGAAAAGGGCTTTGCCGACGAGTACATCAGCAAGATCCGCATGGACGGCATGCTCGACCTGCCGAACGTCGCGCCGCCGATGAACCCCTCGACCATCTACATCACGGTCGTGGACAAGGACCGCAACGTCTGCTCGTTCATCAATTCGGTCGCGCATTCCTTCGGCTCGGCGATCGTCTCGAACAAGACCGGCGTCTTGTTCCAGAACCGTGCCGGTGGCTTCCGCATCCAGCCGGGCCATCCGAACTGCATCGAGGGCGGCAAGCGCCCGCTGCACACGATCATGCCGGGCCTGCTCACCAAGGGCGGCCGTTCCACGATGTCGTTTGCGGTGATGGGCGGCCAGTACCAGCCGACCGGCCAGACCCATCTCCTGACCAACATCCTCGACTATGGCTGCGACGTGCAGGAGGCGATCGACATGCCGCGCGGCCTGCACTACGAGGGCCAGTACCAGCTCGAGGACAGCGTGCCGGCTGACATCGTCGAAGGCCTGAAGAAGCTAGGGCACAAGACCACGAGCGTGGTCGGCCCGCTCGGCGGCGCCCAGGCGATCTGGATCGACTGGGACAAGGGCACGCTCACCGGCGGTTCCGACCCGCGCAAGGACGGCTGCGCGCTCGGCTACTGAGCGAGGCCCAGAGCTGCAAACGTTACGGCTGGAAACCGCACCCGCGTTGCGCTAGACACCTCCCGCCTCAAACGGAAGGTGTCTCATGCAGCGTGTCCAGCGCGTGCTCCTCGCCATCATGTCGGCACTCGCGATCACTGTGATCGTCAGCGTGTCCGATTTCGTTTCCACCACGGCCTCGGCCCAGACCGCAGGAAAGACCATGACCACAGCTTCAGGCTTGCAAATCATCGACACCGCCGTCGGCACCGGCGCCTCGCCGCAGCCCGGCCAGATCTGCGTGATGCACTATACCGGCTGGCTCTATGAAAACGGCCAGAAGGGCAAGAAATTCGACTCCTCGGTCGATCGCAAGGAGCCGTTCGAGTTTCCGATCGGCAAGGGCCGCGTGATTGCCGGCTGGGACGAGGGCGTCGCCTCGATGAAGGTCGGCGGCAAGCGCACGCTGATCATTCCGCCGCAGCTCGGCTACGGCGCGCGCGGCGCCGGCGGCGTGATTCCGCCGAACGCGACGCTGATGTTCGATGTGGAACTGCTCGCGGTGAAATAATCTACACCGTCATTCCGGGATGGTCCGAAGCGACCAGACCCGGAATCTCGAGATTCCGGGTTCGCTTCGCGCCCCGGAATGACGGCACAAACAAAAAGACCGGCCCTGCGGCCGGTCTTTTGCTTTCAGCCTGACGCGCGTCACTCTGCCGCGCGCCTTGCCGCAGCCGCGGCGCGATCGATCGCTTCCTTCGCGGCGTCCTTGGCATCGCCCATGGCCTGCTGGCCCTTGCCCTTCACTTCCTGGACCACGCCTTCGCCCTTCAGGCGTTCGGAACCGGTGGCCTCGCCGATGCCCTGCTTGGCCTTGCCGATCGCCTCGTTGGCGTTGCCTTTGATCTTGTCGGTCGTGCTACCCATGAAACTCTCCTTCCAGTTCTATCGCGGGGACAACACGGGGCGACTGCGAGCGTTCCTTTTTTGGTATGGCTTGATGCCGAGGCATTGGTTAGTTTGCCGCGCACGGAACCAACAGAAAGCAAGATCATGACGGGCCATGACCACACGCATTCCCACCATGCACACGATCATGACGATCGCTGGAAACATGACGGCGTGCGCGTCATTCCCGGCAATCAGCTCGATACCAACGTGCCGTCGACCGCCGGCATGGACCGCGCGGCCGCCATCAACTTCGCCCGCGTCGGCGCGCAGAAATTGTGGGCGGGCACGGTCAGCATCAAGCCCGACGCCAAGACCGGTGCGCATCACCACGGCCATCTCGAAAGCGTCATCTATGTGGTGAAGGGCAAGGCGCGGATGCGCTGGGGCGAGAGCCTGCAATTCACCGCGGAGGCCGGCCCCGGCGATTTCATCTTCGTCCCGCCTTATGTGCCGCATCAGGAGATCAACGCCAGCCCGGACGAGGTGCTGGAATGCGTGCTGGTGCGCAGCGACGGCGAGGCGGTGGCGATCAACCTCGACATCGAGCCGGTCGAGAAGCCCGAGACGGTGCTGTGGATCGATCCGGTGCACCGGGACCCGAACGAGAAGAAGTAAGGCCGGCCCGGGCCTGCCGGTTCTGTGCGACAGAACCACGGCAGGCGGGCCTGAAAAAATATCCGGAAGCCGTGTCGGATGGCCGTCTGCCCGTCCGTCCTTGGGCAGAACCCCGCCCAAGGAGCTTCCGATGCCCAAGATGATCTTCGTCAACCTGCCGGTGACCGACCTCAAGCGCGCCACGGCCTTTTATGAGGCGGTCGGCGCGGTCAGGAACCCGCAGTTCTGCGACGATACGGCGAGCTGCATGGTCTTCTCCGAGAGCATTTTCGCCATGCTCCTGACTCACGACAAATTCCGCCAGTTCACACCCAAGCCGATCGCGGATGCGAAGACCTCGAACCAGGTGCTGCTCTGCCTGTCGGCMGACAGCCGTGACGAAGTCGATGACATCGTCAGCAAGGCCGAGGCTGCCGGCGGGGTGGCCGATCCCAGCCCGAAGGATGAGTACAGCTTCATGTACGGCCGCAGC
>NZ_JBFUES010000513.1:0-5287 GCF_056403875.1 Bradyrhizobium sp. P2_E8 | reverse complement strand
AAGCAGGTCTCCCGCCAGCCGATGGTCTCGAGGCCGAGCGAGCTGAGAGGCCAGCCGACCGTGCTGGCGAAGCCGGCGATGAGCGTGATGCCGGTGATGGCACCCCGCGCATCGCTGCCGTAGATGCGGCCCAGCGCGCCGAAGGCCGCGTCGTAGAGGCCGAGACCCATGCCGATGCCGAGCAGCAGCCAGGCGGTCGACATCATCAACAATGACGTGGATGCCCCGAGCAGCGCCAGGCCCGCAGCGAGAACGACGTTCGAGATGCAGAGCACCTGTCGTCCGCCGACGCGATCTATTTGGCGACCGACGCGTGGGCCGAGAAGTCCGGAGATCACCAACGACCCCGAGAACGCCGCGAAGAACCAGTTGCTCGAGATGCCCAGATCGCGCGCGATCGGATCGGCGAGGATCGCCGGCAGGTAGTAGCTCGAGCCCCACGCGAGCGTTTGGGCGGTACCAAGCGCCGCGACGACGACGAGCCGTGATCGATCCACCTGCATTCCCCTGTCCTCGTGCCGCTATTTCGCGGGTATCGCGTTTTTCGTCTCGCCGGCGCGGGCCCAGAGAAGTGCGAGCGGGCCCATCGAGATTCCGACCGCGAGAACTATGAAGACCAGCATCCATCCAGCGGCGCTCTGCGGACCGCCCGCGAAATCGAGCGCCACGCCTGTTCCCCAGGCGCCGGCGGCCGAAAGCCCGAAGCCCACGGTGGAATGAAGAGCGAGCGTCGCACCCCGGTGCTCACGCGTAGCGGCGGCCGACATGCCGGCGGTCAGCGCGCCGGAGTCGGCGGGAACGGTCAGGCCGTAGGCCAGCAGCAGGAACGCGACCACCCATGCAGGCGCGCCAGCGTTCAAGCCGAGCAGCACCGCCACCGCGGCGGAGGCGATCATCACCGCCGTAATGGCCCGGTGGCGGCCGAATTTCAGCGCGGCTTCGTTCCCGAGAATGCTGGCGGGCATCGAGACGACGGCGAACACGAAGCTCACCACGACCGGCGACATCCACGACGGCGCGCTCTGGTGCGCGATCACGTAGGTCCAGAACCCCACCAGCCAGGTCCTGACGCCGTAGAGCTCGAAGCAATGGGCGCCATAGCCGAAGATGTAACCGAGCGCCTCACGGTTCGCGAAGACGGGTTTGAAATCGAGCAGCCGTCCGGGCTTGTGCTCCGGCCTGCGCCCTTCCATCGCCAGGCACACTACGGCCATCACGACGGGTCCGATGCCGGTGAGCACGAAAGCCGTCCGCCAGCCCCAGTGGTCCGCGACAAGCTGCGCGACCAGGAAGGAGAGCCCGACGCCAAGCGAGAAGCTGGACGTGTAGAGCGTGACTGCACGGGAGGCGTCCCCCGCCGGCAGCCGATCTGTCAGGGCCTTGAGCCCCGGCATGTAGGCGCCGGCGAAGCCGAGACCCGCCAGCGACCAGATAGCCACGCCCGACCAGAACCCGACCGCGAACAGGCCGAACGCGATCGTCGCGAGTCCGCTGACGATCGATCCGCAGAGAAGAACGAGGCGCGCGTCGATCCGATCGGTCAGCGTCGTCAGCACGGGGACCGCCAGCATGTAGCCGAAGGCGTAGCCGCTGGCGAGCAGCCCGCCTTCGGCGGCACTCAAACCCCAGGCAGGCATGAGGTGCTGCGCGAGATTGGCCGAAAGCGCGACGTGCGGAAGCAGATTGCCGATCTGGCCAAGGCACATCGCCGCTATCAGCGAGCGATGCTCCAGTGCGAAGGGTGGCGTCCTCATCCTTCGGCCGCGATTAGGAACACCCGCAGCCGGCGGCACCGGTCTGCTTCGCTTTCTCGTCGTCCGCACAGCAGGCGGAAACGTCCTGCTTCGCCGGCCCGCCGCAACATCCCGCCGCCGCATCTCCGCCCTCGACGCCGCCGCGGGTGCAGACGCCGGTCTCCGGCAATTCGAGCTCGACCCGCGCAGCGGCTTCCTTGTCGCCTGCGATGTCGGCCGCGATCGAGCGGACCTGCTCATAGCCGGTGATCATGAGGAAGGTCGGCGCCCGGCCGTAGGACTTGATGSCGGCGAGGTAGAAGCCCGGATCGTCCTGGGCGAGTTCGCGCGCTCCGTGCGGCCTTACGGTGCCACAGGAGTGTTCGTTGGGATCGATCAGGGGCGCCAGCGCCACCGGCGCCTCGATTGCGGGGTCGAGCCGGAGACGGATCTCGCTCAGGAACGAAAGATCCGGACGGAAGCCGGTCGCGACGATCAGTTCGTCGGCGACGACGTTGCGGCCGCAGCATGCCGAGCCCGCCGCGATCCTCAAGTGGCCGTCGTCGATGCTCACGTGAGTCGTTCGAAACGCCGGTTCGACCCTGATCTTTCCCGCTGCGACCAACGCCGCGAATACGGATCCCAGTTCTCCGCGAGCTGACAGCTTGTCGTTGGCTCCTCCGCCGAACGCCTTCGCCGGATTGTCGCCGCGCAACAACCAGATGACCTCCGTCGCGGGCACCTGCGCCTTCAATGCGGCTAGATCGGTCAACGTCCCTATCGCCGAGTGACCGGATCCGAGCACGGCCACGGTCTTGCCGGCATACCGCGTGCGTCCTGCGCCCAGCACGTCGGGCATCCCATAGGCGATCTTCTCGGCCGCTTCCTTTTCTCCGACCGCACCGAGACCGTTGGCACCGGCCGGATTCGGCGAAACCCAAGTCCCGGATGCGTCGATGACGGCGTCCGCGCGGACGAGCCTTTCGCCCAGTCCTTCCGGATACTCGGTGTTGCGGTATCGGATCTCGAATTGCGCTTGTTCGCGACCCTTGCTCTTGACCCGGTCGAAGCCTTGGCGGCTGACACCGGTGACCTTGCTCGACGTCAGGATGCGATCCTTCAGAGGCGTCTTCGTCGCGAGCGGGTCGAGATATCGCTCGAGCAATTCGGCGCCGGTCGGATAGGCGTGCGGGTCGGGCGAATTCCACCCCGTGGCGTCGAGGAGGCGCGCCGCGGCCTTGTCGACGTTGTATTCCCACGGCGAGAACAACTGCACGTGCTGCCACTGCCGCACGGAATGCCCCGCCTGCGGCCCCGCCTCGAGCACGATCGGCGTCATGCCGCGCTCCATGACGTGGGCCGCGGCCGCGAGGCCGACCGGTCCGGCTCCGATGATGGCGACCTGCTTCGATGCACTCATTCTGCATTCTCCCATGAATCTAGAACTATCGAAATTGAGGGCCCGCGAAAACTACGCGGCGGTCTTCGTCTCCTTGCAGGCGACCTCGTCCGCGCAGCACTCGGCGACGAGGAAGTCGACCAACTCGCGCATCGTCCCGTAGTTGGCATGACAGACGAGCGTCGTGGATTCTCGGACCTGCGTGATCAGGCCCACAGTGACCATGGTCTTGATGTGATGAGACAGCGTCGAAGGCGCGATCTTCAGCCGGTCCTGCAGCTTGCCGACCGGCAGCCCGGCCTCGCCGGCGCGGACCAGCGTCCGGTAGATCTTCAGGCGGGTCGGATTGCCCAGCGCTTCGAGATGGGCCGCGGCGTCGTCCAGTTTCATGACGTTCTCATGACGGTTTTGCTACGTTGCTCCTACCATATTTCTAGAATCTTCGAATTACAAGCCTCCAATCGCGTTGACCCTCCAAAAATATTTCGATAAGTCTGGACAGATCGAACTAGAGGGAGGTCGCGATGAGCGACGATCGGATCTACAACGTACTCTTCCTGTGCACGGGCAACAGCGCCCGTTCTATCCTGGCGGAGTCCATCATGCGCAAGGACGGGCGCGGCCGCTTCCGAGCCTTCTCGGCCGGCAGCCAACCCAAGGGCCGGGTCAATCCGTTCGCACTGAAGGTCCTCGATAGCCTGAACTATCCGACCGACGGCATGCGGTCGAAGAGCTGGCAGGAATTCGCCCAGCCGGACGCGCCGGTTCTGGATTTCGTGTTCACGGTCTGCGACAGCGCCGCCGGCGAGAGCTGCCCGGTCTGGCCCGGGCAGCCGATGACCGCGCACTGGGGGATCGAGGATCCCGCCGCCGTCGAAGGCACCGACATCGAAAAGGAAGCCGCCTTCGTCGCGGCCTTCCGCTTCCTGAAGAACCGGATCGGCGTCTTCAGCAGCCTCCCGCTGCGCGGCATCGACAAGCTGTCGCTCGGCACCAAGCTGCGCGAGATCGGACGGCTGGACGGAGCGACCACGCCGCACCCGAAGGCCGGGTGATGGACACGTTCGATCTCCCGCGACGGCTGGCCGCCGAAGCGCTCGGCACGGGCATCCTCGTCGCCACCGTCGTCGGGTCGGGCATCATGGCCGAGACACTGACCAAGGACGTCGCTCTCGCCCTGCTCTGCAACACGCTGCCGACGGGCGCGATCCTCGTCGTGCTGATCACCGTTCTGGGACCGATCTCGGGCGCGCACTTCAATCCGGCGGTCACGCTGGTCTTCACGGGCAAGCGCGAGTTGCCGCCGCAGGAGGCCCTGCTCTATGTCGTCGCGCAGATCGCCGGCGGCATCGCGGGCACGATGGCGGCTCACCTGATGTTCGGCCACCCCCTGATCGACTTCTCGATGAAGGTCCGCACCGGCGGCGCGCAATGGTTCGCGGAAGCCGTCGCCGCGTTCGGCCTGGTCGCCACCATCCTCGCCGGCATCCGCTTCCAGCGGACCGCCGTCCCGTGGCTCGTCGGTCTCTACATCACGGCGGCGTACTGGTTCACCGCCTCCACCTCGTTCGCGAATCCGGCGGTGGCGATCGCGCGCTCGTTGACGAACACGTTTTCGGGCATCCGCCCGGCGGACCTGCCGGGCTTCATCCTCGCCGAACTGGTCGGCGCATTCGCCGGCATGCTTCTCATGAACTGGATGCTGGGGCGCCCGACGGCGCGCGGCCCTGTTCCGATCGCGGAGACACAACGATGACCGTCACGATCTATCACAACCCCGACTGCGGCACGTCCCGCAACACCCTGGCCATGATTCGCCAAAGCGGCGAGGAGCCGACTGTCATCGAATACCTGAAGACGCCGCCGAGCCGTGAGAAGCTGGTGGAGCTGATCGCGGCCATGGGAATCCCAGTCCGAGACCTTTTGCGGAAGAAGGGCACGCCTTACGCAGAGCTTGGGCTGGACGATCCGAAGTGGGCCGACGACGATCTGCTCGACTTCATGATGAAGCATCCGATCCTGATCAACCGCCCGATCGTCGTCACACCGAAAGGCGTAAAGCTGTGCCGGCCGTCCGAAGCCGTGCTAGAGATCTTGCCCAGCGCCAAGATCGGTCGGTTCGTGAAGGAAGACGGTGAAGTGATTGATGCCTGAG
>NZ_JBFUES010000512.1:0-5297 GCF_056403875.1 Bradyrhizobium sp. P2_E8 | reverse complement strand
TGCGGCCCTGCACGCCGCGGGCGCAAGCGCCGTCAGGTTTGACGGCACGCCCATTCTGGCGTGGCATGACCCGATGCGTGCGGCGCGGGCGCTCGCCAGGATCAGGATCTATTACGCCTCGCTGATCTGGGGTGTGCTCTCCGATGCAGCCGGGTTTTCGCGCAGCTACGCGCTCGACCGTGTCGCGTTCGGCAAGCCGATTGCCCATCATCAGGCGCTCGCATTCCTGATCGTCGACATGTACGTCGCCGTCGCGCGGTTGGGGCTTCTGATCGAAGATGCGGCGATGGCAATCGATGCCGGCGCGGGACTTGCGGCGACAATCTCGGAGAGGATCGCCGCGTGAACCAATTCAGCGCCGCACTCAATGTGCATATCGAGCAGATCCGGGAGTGGGGGCAGCGCGAGGTACGGCCGGCCGGACTCGAGGCCGATCGCAACGGCGCGCCGTTGCCGCCCGATCATCCCTATTTCGCCGGGTATGTCGATTTCCGGAGGAGGCATCCCGGGCCGGTCGACGACGGCGCGGTGCCTGAAGGTCCCGCGGTCCGAATGGCCGCAATCAATGAGGAGAATGCCTATTGGGATCGCGGCATGGGTGTCGCCGCGCCAGGGCCGGGACTGCCGGCGCCGATCGTCACCGCCGCCGGCACGCCGGAGCAGCGCGAGCACTTCCTTGGGCCATTCCGCGGCAGTGAGATTCCGCGCTGGGGCAGCTTCGCGTTGACGGAACCAAGCGGAGGCTCGGACACGGCGGCGTTCCGCACCCGCGCGACGCGCACCGATCGCGGCTTTCTGCTCAACGGCGCCAAATGCTTCATCGGCAATGCAGTTCGCGCCGACTGGGTGCTGGTGCAGGCCAATCTCGATCCCGACAAGGGCCGCTCCGGGCAGCGGTCGTTTTTCGTCGAGCGTGGTAACCGCGGCATGACCGGGATCAAGGTCGAGAACAAGATGGGGCTCCGCGCCTATGAGTCGGTGTCGTTCATCCTCGAGGACTGCGAGGTCCCGCACGACAACATCCTGGGCGGCGAGCGGCCCGAACAGACGTCGAGGTCAAGCGCCTACGGCGCCACGATGGGAACGCTCAACACGACGCGTGTTGGCGTCGCGGCGAGCGCCGTTGGCCTGGCGCGCTCCGCTTATGACGAGGCGTTTAATTTCGCGAAGCAGTCAGGCGCGTTCAGGTCGATACGGGTGCGCGACCGGCTGGAGGCGATGCACCGGCAGCTTCGCGCGGCCTGGCTCATGACGCTTCGCGCGGCCTGGAAGGCTGACAACAGGATTCCCAACATTGTGGACGCTTCGATGGCCAAGGTGTTTGCCGCCGAGACCGCCCAGGATCTCGCCAGTGCCGGCATGGAGATCGTTGGGCTTGAGGCAGCTGCCGGTCATCACCTCGTCGAGAAGCTGTTTCGCGATGCGAAGGCGCTGAACATCGTCGAGGGCACCGGGCAGATCCAGCGCATCATCATGGCGAGACATCTCGTCGGACTGCCGCGCTGACGCGATCCGAGACATTGCATGGATAGTCCCTCGAACGAAATCCTCCACCCATCGGACGCGGCGTCGATCGCAGCCTTTCTTGCGCCCCGCTCGATCGCCGTCATCGGCGCCGCTCCCGCCGAACAGCGCTCGATCCGCGGCATGTTGCTGCGGGTGCTGCGCCGCGCCGGCTTCACCGGGCGAATTGCACCGGTCAATCCGAGTTACCGCGAGGTCAACGGCTTGCGCTGCTATCCCGCCATTGGCGCAGTCAAGTTCCCGATCGATCTCGCGATCATCGCCCTCCCGGCGGAGCTGGTCTGCGACGTCGTTGAGCAATGCGTCGCGGCCGGCGTTCGTGCGGCGATCGTCATTTCCTCGGGATTCGCCGAGGAAAGCGTTGCGAAGGCCGAACGTCAGTTGCGGTTGTCGGACATCGCGCGACGCACCGGAATCCGTATCTGCGGGCCGAATTGCGAGGGATTCTATAACGTCGCCGGATGCGTCGCCGCGACATTCAGCGCGGCAGCGGAGCCTTCGCTTTCGGGCTCGACGCGAAACGCGGCTGGCGGTCGCGTGGCGATCGTGGCGCAGAGCGGGGGGCTCGGCTTCTCGCTGTTCAGTCGCGGGCGCGCCGCCGGCCTCGAGATCGACCATGTCGTCACGACGGGTAATGAGTGCGATCTCACTGCGGTCGACTTCATCACGCATTTTGCAGGCGATCCCGGCTGTGCGGCCATCATCGCTTACCTTGAGGAGGTACGTGATTTCGAGCGGTTCGCGGCTGCGGCGGGCCGGGCGCAAGCGGCGGGCAAGCCGGTGATCGTGATCAAGATCGGCCGATCCGAAGCCGGCCGCCGCGCGGCTGTCGCGCACACCGCAAGCGATACGGGCGTGGCTACGGATTTTGACGCGATGTTCGCGGCTACCGGCGTGATCGCGGTCGCTGATCCGGATGATGCGGTCGCGGCTGCGCTTGGACGCCTGACCAACCCGGTCGCCGCCGGGCGTCGTGTCGGCATTGTCACGACAGCGGGGGGCGCCGGAACCGTCCTGAGCGAATGTCTCACGGAAGCCGGGTTCAGCGTTCCCGTACTGGATCAGAAGCTGCAGGCGCGGCTTCGACCGACGTTCCCCTCCTATGGCTCCGCCGCGAACCCGATCGATGTCACGGCGCAAGGCATTTTCACGGGCGGCGTTCTTCAATCGCTCGAGGTGCTGCTTGACGGCGAGGACGTCGACTCCGTCGTGCTGGCGCTGTCGCTGTCGAACGAACGCAGCATCTCGCTGGACGTGGCGGCGCTCAGCGCGCTCCGCGCGCGCCGATCGAAGCCCGTCCTGATCTACAGTTACACCCTGCTGTCACCCTTCGCGCGCGAAGCGCTCTCGACCGCGGGATTTGCGGTGTTCGAGCGGACGCGGGATCTTGTCGTCGCCATGCGCGCCCTGAGCGCAGTCGCCCACGACGACCGCGCGAGTGCATTCGACAGCGGAGCCATGGCATCATGATCAGCTTCGATGTCACTGACGAGCAAAGCCAGATTCGCGATATGCTCCTCGCGTTCGCGAAGAACGAGCTGGCGCCACGGGCACGGCAAGCCGACGAAACGTGCACTGCACCGGCCGAATTGCTCGACGAGGCGTGGTTCCTGGGGCTCGCTTCGCTTGCGATTCCGGAGGCCTATGGTGGCGGCGGTGCGCCGCGCTCGGCCCTGACCGGCGCGTTGATGCTGGAAGCGATGGGCTCCGGATGCGCCGGACTCGGCGGCACCGCCGCTGCATCGTCGCTGTTTGTCAACCCCCTGATCGACCTCGGGTCGGCAGAGCAGAAGAAACGTGAGCTGCCGAAATTCTGCGGCAATGCGCGTCGTGCGGCAACGCTTGCGCTGCACGAGGACTCGTTTGCGTTCGATCCGTCGCGGATCGCCACCCGCGCCGAACCGAGGGCGGACGGTTGGCGGATCACCGGCGTCAAGCGGCTGGTGCCACTCGGCGAGGAGGCTGAGGATATGCTCGTGCTCGCGCGGGCATCCGACGCGCCGGGCATTGACGGGATCAAGGCCTTCATCGTCCCTCCGCGTGCCCCAGGCGTCGCGATCACCCGCGAGAGCGGCACCATCGGGCTCACGCCGATGCGGTTTGCCCGGGTCGAGCTTGCCGGCGTTTCGCTTCCACCTGACGCGATCCTCGGCGAGGGCGATGGCGCGGATATCCGTCCCCTGCTGGCCAGCCTGCGCATTGGTGGTGCGGCGCTCGCCGTGGGGTTGGCGCGCGCGGTGACCGATTTCGCGATTCCGTACGCCAGGGAACGTGTCGCATTCGGTGAGCCGATCGCGAAGAAGCAGTCGATCGCCTTCATGTTGGCCGACATGCATATCGAGTGCGACGCCATGCGCTGGCTGATGTGGAAGGCGGCCGCCGCGTTCGATCGGGGAGCCGATGTTTCGAAGATGGCGATCCTTGCGCAGAACTACGTCAACCGCCGCGCGATCAGGATCGCCGATGACGGGCTGCAGATATTCGGAGGCCATGGCTACATCCGCGACCTTCCGCTCGAGATGTGGCTGCGCAACGCGCGGATGCTGACCATCCACGGCGCGCTCGCGGCGGCATGAAGGAGCAGAGCAGCATGGTGGATTTCGCGCTTTCCGACACCGATCTGGACATTCTTTCGGGAATAGCCGAGGAGGCAAAGGCCAGCGAGAAATACGCGCGCCACTACGACGCGCACGAGGACGAAATCCTGCCCAAGGCGTTTGCCGAGGCCGCGGCGTTCCCCTCGCTGCTCGAACGGATGCGGCGTCGCCCGAGTGACGACACGCCGTCCGTGGTCATGCAGATGCTGATCAGGATCGAGCGCGAGGCGCACAATGGCGTGCCGTTGCGCCAGGCGCCATCGGCGCTTGGGAATGCGGCGCTGGGCGCGGCCGGCACGCCCGCGCAGCAGAAGCGGTGGGGGCATCTGATGCTGGCGATGTCGATCACCGAGCCGGGTGCCGGATCCGATACCAAGGCGATCCAGACGACCGCCGTGCTCGACGGCGACGAGTGGGTGCTCAATGGCGACAAGATCTTCGTCACCAATGGCGTGCGGTGCCACGGCACGATCGTCTGGGCGACCGTCAGCAAGGCGGCCGGTCGCGGCGGCATCAAATCGTTCCTGGTGCTGAAGGGCACGCCCGGGTTCGAGCTGGTCCGCAAGGAAAAGAAACTCGGAATTCGCAGCAGCGATACCGCGGCCTACGCGTTTCGCGATTGCCGCATCCCGCGCGACCATCTGATCGGTGGCGACGAGCGCGTGCCGCAAAGCGCGGACGAGGGCTCCGCCTCCTACAAGGGGGTGCTCAAGACGTTCAACGTTACCCGTCCGACCGTCGCCGCGGGCGGCATCGGAAAGGCGCTCGGCGCTTTCCGGTATGCGCGGGATCGCCTGGCTGAGGAAGGGATCGCGGTCGATTGGGACAAGGGGCCGCACGATCGGACCTCCACGGAGCAGACGCTGCTGGAGTTCGAGGCCGACATCGAGGCCGCGACGCTGACGGTGCTGCGGGCAGCCTGGCTCGCGGCGCGCGGCGAGCCCAACAATCTTGAGGCATCAGTTGCAAAAGCGAAGGGCGGCGAGCTCTGTCGCAGCGGTCCGCAGCGCGCGATGGAACTGCTGGGCGCAATGAGCCTCAGCCACGATCATCCGGTCGAGCAATTCCTGCGCGATGGCCGCATCACCGACATCTATGAGGGCACCGGCCAGATCCAGCGGCTCGTCATCGCGCGCGCCATCCTCGGATATTCGTCGGCCGAGCTCAGTTGAAGGC
>NZ_JBFUES010000511.1:0-5305 GCF_056403875.1 Bradyrhizobium sp. P2_E8 | reverse complement strand
GAGATGGTCAAGGAGGTGCTCGACACCATGGTGGAGCTCGCGCGCGACGGCATGACCATGGTGTGCGTCACGCACGAGATGGGCTTTGCCCGCGAGATCGCCGACCGGGTGGTCTTCATGGATCGCGGCGCCATCGTCGAGGAAGCCGATCCAGAAACCTTCTTCCGCGCGCCGAGTACGGAGCGGGCGAGGGATTTCCTCGGCCAGATCATCCATTGATTGGAAACGGCATCTGGTCTCGGGAAGGTGACGGCAGGCGCCCTTGCTTCACCATTTGAACGAAGCCGCCACCTCATAGCTGCGTGGCGCGCCCAGGATGATCTGGTCGGTGTAACCGGGATCGCCCCAGGCGGCGTAGAGCTTGTTCGTCAGGTTCTTCACGCGAAAGCTGATCCGGGTCTGCTCGACGCCCGGGAAATAGGCCTTTGGAATGTCGACGAACGCGAACGCGTCTAAGATCGTGTAGGCGTTCATGGTGACCAGATTGTCCTGGAAGTTGAAGCGGTCGCCGACGTGACGGACGAGGCCGCCGATCTCCACCGGCAGTTTCGTGTCGAACCGATAGGATGCCCCGGCATTGGCGATGAAGTTCGGAACGTTCGGCGGCGTCTTGCCCGAATAGGACTGGAAGACGCCATTGCCGTCGACATAGGTGAAGTCGATGAAGCGCGACTGCACGAAGGCGACGTTGCCCCACAGCTTCAGGCCAGCGACCGGGTTAACCGCGGCGGCGATTTCGACGCCCTTGGATTCCATCTTGCCGGCGACGTTGAAGACGATGCCGCTCTCGGGCACGTAGACGTTCTTGCGCTCGATGTCGAATGCCGAGAACGTGGCCTCCGCGCGCTTGTCGGCCGATTGCACCTTCACGCCGGTCTCATAGGTCCGCGACGTCGTCAGCAACAGCGGCACCGTTGGTGCGAGGATGAAGATGTTGGCGACCGTCGGATCGGCCGCCGTCGCATACTGGCTGTAGAGCATGACTCCCGGGGAGACCTCCCAGGTATAGCCGACGCGGCCGGTGACCGGGTTGAATATCTTCGAGAACGGATAGCCGCGGTCGGTGCGCAACACGCCCTCCGGCGAGTAGCGCGTGCGCGACAGTTCAATGTCCTCGAAGCGGATGCCGCCGATCAGCGCGAAGGTCGAGGTCAGCTTGAGCCGGTCCTCGAACGACAGCGAGGCCGTGTTGAGGTGGGTGTAGATCTTCTCGTCGCTGCGCGGGCCGTAGAGGCCGCGATCCGGATTGACCAGATCGACCGTATCCGAGGAGAACAGCGTGTCCTGCGAGACGTTGAACTGCGAGCTGCTCGCCATGACGGTGGCGACGAAGCGGTTGTCCATTCCGCCGACATTCGAGTTGACGGTGAGGTCGGTGATATTGCCGTAGAGACGCTGGGCGTGATCCAGCGCCAGGCGCTCGCGATAGACGTTGTTCGGACCGGAATCGTCGAACGAGTTGATCTCGTTGTTGAACCAGTGCCGGTGCGCATCGTAGCCGTAGACCTGGCTCTTCAGCGAGATGTTGTTGGTGATGTCCCACTGGAAGCCGCTGCGCAGCCACAGCTCGCTGGCGCCGCTGTGATTGTCGAGCACATTGTAGGTGGTGGTCAGCGTGCGCGCGTCCACGGTGACGGGATTGAGCGTCCCGGTGTGGCCGTTGAGATAGTAATTGGTCCACTGACCCGAGACGATGCCTGATGTCGGCACGATGCCCGGCGCGTTCGCCGGCACCAGCGGTGTGCCCCAGTAGAAGCGGTCCTTGTCCTGCTTGTACTCGGCCGCGCCCCAGATCTTCAGGCTGTCGTTGACGCGATAGTTCAGCTGGCCCGAGACGTTGCTGAGCTTCGAATAGGTGTCGTCGATGAAGCTCTTGTCGTTGGAATGGCTGATGTCGAAACGGTAGTCGAGCCCGTTGATCAGCGTACTGCCGCCCGAGCCGTAGCCGGCGCGATAGCCGTGGAAGGAATCGTAGGACGTGAAGGCGTCGTTGACAACAGGTCCGGTGTGCGGCGCCTTGGTCACGTAGTTGATCGCGCCGCCGGTCGCCCCGAGCCCCGCCACCAGCGAGTCCGGTCCCTTGATGATCTCGACCTGCTGCAGATTGGCGGTGTCCATCGGGCGGCCGGTCATGGTCGAGGGGCCGATCGGGATGCCGTTGTAGAGCGTGGTGAGCTGGTCGCCGGAAAAGCCGCGCATCGAGAAGATGGCGGGCGCACCGGGCGCATCGCCGCCGGTCACGCCGACGGCGGCCTTGGCGACGTCGGTCGTTGTCTTGATGCCCAGATCCTGAATCGTCTGCTGACCGATCACCTCGACGGTCGCCGGCGTTTCCCGCGCCGTGATCCCGAGCCGGGAGCCGACATCGGTGACGGCGGCGGTGTTCAGCGGCGTCTGCACCCGGCCGCTCTGAGACTGCGTTGCCGGAGCGGCGACGGCAGGGGCGGCGCGATTGCGCCACGCGGCGCGGCGCGCGGTCCGCGGCCTTTGATTGCCGGCGCTGTTGGCGCGAGCTGGCTTGGGTGTGGCCGGCGAGACGATCACCGGGCCGACCTCTTGCGGGGGACTCTGAGCCGCAGTCTGCGCCGTCGCCAGCGAGGACAGGGATGTCGAGAGCAGCAAGGCGAGYAGGGCAGGTGTAGCGCCCCGAAACTGCCCCCCTAATCCGCTGGAGACGCCGATACGTACACGCGAAAACTCCGGCGCAATGCCGGGACCGAGATGAAGATTTTGCACGACAACGCTCTACGGCGACGCAAACACACCGTCACCGCGGTTGCCTTAGCCATCTACCTTCGCCCCAGGCGGCAGATGCACCGGCTCCTCATCCGACATCGGGGCACCCCGCCCAATGCGTTCGCGCGTGACTCATGGCTGGCAGCAGGTTTCCTGGCTCGCGGGTCATCGCCTTCGACCGCCTTCCCAGAGGCCCGATCGGGACTCCAGTGGTTCGTTTGGTCGTCGGCTATCCGCCTACAGTTGCGGGGGCAGCCGCGGAATAGTCCGCCGAGACGGACGCACCGCATTCCCTTGAAGAGTCCTTGCGGACACTACCGATCACGAAACTGGCATCTGGCGAGGAGCCCGTCAACATCCGCGCGGGCTGTTCGATAGGCTCGCCCTTCGATCGTGCCATTGTGTGACCGTTTTGCCCGGCAGTTCAAAGGACCTCGTCGAGACGCGCAGACCTCTCGCGAGAGCGGCGGCATAGGCAATGCTGCCAAATGAAAACACCCGCGACGGACTGCTCCGCGCGGGTGTTACGAACTTTTCGATGATGCCATTCTGCCGGTGTTTTGCCCGACGTGTCAAAGCTCGACATCGCGGCGCTCCGGCGCGGATGCGCTTGTACGAGCAAGCGTGTTTGGCGCGAACTCAAAACAACAAATGATTTCAATGCCCCCGCTACTGTGCATGGGGTTGTTTTTTCAGTTTTTGTTTTGAGCCTGCCTTAACAGCCCGCTCACCGCCGTCCACGCGGCGTCTCGGCCTTGGCTGGCGGCTCGGTCTGCGGCGCGCAGGTGGCCGCCGCGAGCGTCGCCTGCGCCTGCGGCATCAGGCCGGGCTCGGCGGCGAGGGCCTTCATCACGATCAGGCCGGTGGTCGCAGGGGAATCGATGATCAGGCGGTCGGCCGCGGTGATCTCCTCGTCCTCGGGCAGCTCGTTGTGCTGCGCTTCCGTCATCAGGTCGAGCTCGATCACCTTCTTGCCCGCGGAGCGGTCGTTGATGGCGTAATAGGCGATCTCGTTGCGGGTGTAGAACGACACCGAGGTGTAGGCCTGGCTCACCGGCACGGTGAGCTTGATCGGCCCGCCCGTGAGATCGTAGCGGCAGATCGCCAGCGCGAAGGCCGGGTCCATGAACGGCATCGGTGAGGTATTCGGATCGGCAAGCGGAAGCTGGGTGACGCCGTTGAGCTTCGTCATCGGCGTCAGCCGCGAATAGGCGTCCTGCGTCGCGATCCGCGGCAGCGCCAGCACGCTGACGAGATGGACCACGAGGCCCAGCACCACACCGGCAACGATGGTGAACACCAGCCGGATCATGAGCAGCCCACCGTCGAGATCGTGGGCATCGGCGCATCGCGCTGGGTGCGCGTCGCGACGCCGACCGGGGTGTCGTAGAGGCGCAGCATCAGCGCGTAGCGCTCGATGCCGCCGGTCGGCAGCCAGTTGCCGGCGCGCGAGCGCGAGGCGATCCGGATCTCGAAGGTGCCGTCGGACTGCCGCACGATCTCCTGGCTGGTGAAGCCGTAGCGCTGCAGCGAATTGGCGACGAGATGGCCCTTGCGGTCGTACAGCGTCAGCGTCCAGAACCGCGCCGGCGGCGTCACGCCGGAGACGACGACGTCGCAGCGGCCGTCGAGCGCCTTCTTCTTGTCGTCGGCGGTCGCGGTGAAGGCGACGCCGTCACCGGTGCCGATTGGCAGCTCGCCGTTGCGCACGATCGTGGCGCGCGAATAGGGGTCGACGTCGGCGGTGCCGGTACGTGGGCGCGCGGTCCAGGGGCCGATGGTGAGCGCGCCGATCTCGGTGCCGCGCGTCGTCGTCATCCAGGTCGCGCCGACACCCACTACGGTCGCGAGCAGGAGGGCCGTCAATGTGGTCAGGATCAGCCGCACGGGTTTCGATCAGTTCTTGCGCGGGGCGGATGCATTCGCATTCTCTTCCGCATAGTTTTGCGGGAAGGCGAGCGCGCTTGTCGACGAGGCCGGCTTGGCGGGCTTGCCGTCGTTGGCGGACGACTTGTTCGCGGTCTTGGCCGCGTCATCCAGCAGCTTCTCGACGCGCACCAGGATGTCGGCGCCGCGCTTGGTCAGCACCGGCGGCGGACCGGGCTTGGTCTCCAGCACCTTCGGCGCGGCATTGGCTTGCGCGGCCATCGGCTGCGGCGGCAGCTTCTGGCCCATGCCGATGCCGGGGATTTCCCGGACCTCGACGCCCTGATGCGCCGCGACCATGATGTCGTGCCAGGTCTGCGCCGGCAGCGAGCCGCCGGTCATGCGGTTGGTCGGCGAATAGTCGTCATTGCCGTACCAGACCGCGCAGGTGAAATTGCCGGTGTAACCGACGAACCAGGCATCGCGATACGCATTGGTCGTGCCGGTCTTGCCCGCGGTCGGAATGCCGTCGAGCGCGGCGCGGCGCGCGGTGCCTTCGCTGACGACGTGGCTCATCATGCCGGCCATGTCGGCGGCGATGTTCGGCGGAATGGCCTGCTTCGGCTTCGGGCCGTCGCGGTCCCAGCGCCAGACGAGATCACCGGCGCCGGTGCGCACCTCCAGCACCGAGTGCGGCGCGGCG
>NZ_JBFUES010000510.1:0-5306 GCF_056403875.1 Bradyrhizobium sp. P2_E8 | reverse complement strand
AGCGCGGATCGATCACGCCGCAGCGGGCGAAGGTGAGGCGGGTCTGGCGCTTCAGCCAGGGAATCTCGTCGGTCGCCCCTAGCCGCAGCAGATGCGGCGTATTGCCGGCGAGCGCGTCCAGCAGGGAGGGCACATCGGTCTCGGTGACCGGGCCGAACGCGATCCGGCCCTGCGGCGTCGCGACCTCGACCAGCGGCTCCAGCCAGTACATGCCGCGCGAGCCGGTCCTGACGATCTCGACGGCGATGCCACGCCTGGCCGCGGCCTGTTCCAGCGCCAGTGCAACCTCATCGGCGCCGACGGCCACCGCACCCGCATCGCGTGAGACGAAGAGACGCATGCTCATCGCTGCGCCTCCGCAACCAGCGCATCGAGGCGCTTCTCGTCGACCCGGCCGACGAGGCGGCCGTCGAGCATCGCCGACGGCGCAGTCGCGCACAGGCCGAGGCAGTAGATCGGCTCCAGCGTGACGCGGTCATCGGCCGTCGTGTTGCCGAGCGACACGCCGAGCCTGGCCTCGGCACGCGCCGCCAGCGCATCGCCGCCCGCAGCCTGGCAGGCCTCGGCGCGGCAAAGCTTCAGCACGTGGCGGCCGGCCGGCTTGTGCCTGAAATCATGATAGAACGTGAACACGCCATGCACCTCGGCGCGCGACAGATTGAGCGCCTGCGCCACCATGGGAATGGCTGCCTCCGGCACATAGCCGAACGCCTCTTGAAGGGCGTGCAGAATGACCAGCGTCGCGCCCTCCTGCCTTGCATGTTCGGCGATGATCTCGGCGCCGCGCGTCTCGTTCCAAGGCTCGTAACAAGGCTCGTAAACCGCTGTCATTCTTCGTTCTCAAGTTGAGCGTTCCTGCATCGCAAACTATTTGGAATCATTCGAAGATCAATAAAGCTGTCTCATGCTGCGATTGCGAATTCAGATCGATTGGCGGATGCAATCGACCGATTTGGAAACGCAATTAATCGCATTTCGCCAGCCGGTTTTTCCGTGTTGGCAAGGACCTGCCGTGCTAGCTTGCATGCCACGACAGAATTCGAGGGGGCGTCCGGTTGATCGACAAGCTTGAACTGCTGCTGGCGCTGGCGAAGGAACGGCATTTCGGACGCGCGGCGGAAGCCTGCGGGGTCACCCAGCCGACGATGTCGACCGGGCTCAAGCAGCTCGAGGAGATCCTCGGCGTGATGCTGGTCCAGCGCGGGTCCCGCTTCCAGGGCTTTACCCCCGAAGGCGAGCGGGCACTGGACTGGGCGCGGCGGATCGTGGGCGATGCCCGCGCGATGCGCCAGGAGATCAACTCGCTGAAGGAGAAGCTCTCGGGCGAGATCCGCATCGCGGCGATCCCGACCGTGCTCGGCATGGTGGCCGCGCTGACGACGCCGTTTCGCGCCAGGCATCCCGAGGTGCGCTTCCGCATCCAGTCCACAACCTCATCGGAGGTGCTGGGCCTGCTCGAAAATCTCGAGGTGGACGCGGGGCTGACCTATATCGAGAACGAGCCGATCGGGAAGGTGCGCACCATTCCGCTCTACAACGAGAGCTATCGTCTCCTCACCGCGCCGGATGCGATGTTCGGCGATCGCGAGACGGTGACCTGGACCGAGGTCGGGCAGGTGCCGTTGTGCCTGCTCACGCCCGACATGCAGAACCGCCGCATCATCGACCGCGCGCTGCGCTCGGTCGGCGCGGAGGCGACGCCGACGCTGACCTCGAACTCGCTGCTCGTCCTGTTCACGCATGTGAAGACGGGACGCTGGGCGAGCGTGATGCCGGCCAAGCTCGCCGAGACGCTTGGCCTGTCCGATACCGTGCGTTCGATCCCGATCGTCGACCCCGAGGTCAATTACAGCATCGGCATGGTGATCCCGCAGCGCGATCCGATGACGCCGCTGATCGCGGCGCTGGTCAATGTCGCGCGTGAAGTCGCGCCGACGCTGCAATTGTAGCTTCAAGCCGCGGCCGATATCCCGGACGCCGCCTTGATTGCGTCGCGCGGCAGCGTCACGCGGACGACGGTGCCGACATCGATCTTCGAGCGCAGCCGCATCGAGCCGCCGTGGAGCTGCGCCAGCGAGCGGGCAATGGCGAGGCCCAGCCCGGAGCCGTGATAGGTCTTCGTGAGCTGGCTCTCGACCTGCTCGAACGGGCGTCCGAGCCGCGCCAGGGAGTGCGGGGCGATCCCGATGCCGGTGTCGGCGATCATCAGCACGATCCGGTCGTCGAGCAGCCGGCTCCGCACCACGATGCGGCCGCCGTCGGGCGTGAACTTCACCGCGTTCGACAGCAGGTTGACGATGATCTGCTTGGTGGCGCGGCGGTCGGCGACGACGGAGATCGATTTCGCGATGTCGGCATCGAGCGTCAGCTGCTTGTCCTGCGCGCGGCCGGAGACGACGCGCAGGGATTCCGCGAGCGTCCGCGCAAGATCGAGCTCTTCCATGTCGAGCTTCATGCGGCCGGCTTCGATCTTGGACATGTCGAGGATGTCGTTGATGACCTCGAGGAGGTAGTGGCCGCTGGTCAGGATGTCCTGGCAGTATTCCTGGTACTTCTCGCTGCCGAGCTCGCCGAACAGGCCCGAGCCCATGATCTCGGAGAAGCCGATGATGGCGTTGAGCGGCGTGCGCAGCTCATGGCTCATATTGGCGAGGAATTTCGACTTGGTCTGGTTGGCTTCCTCGGCGCGGGTCTTCTCGCGCTGGTACTTTTCCGCAAGATCCGCAAGCTCGTTGGTCTGGCGTTCGAGCGCGGCCTGCGAGCGCTTCAGGTCGATGACGGTGGCGCGCAGGCGCAGATCGTTGTCGACGAGCTTCTGCTCGTGCTCCTTGATGCGGGTGATGTCGGTGCCGACCGAGACGTAGCCGCCGTCCTTGGTGCGGCGCTCGCTGATGTGCAGCCAGCTGCCGTCGTCGAGCTGCGCCTCGAAGGTGCGCGCGCCCGGGCCCTGGCTCGCCGTCTCGTTGTGGCGGGTGCGCACCTCCGGCATGCGGCCGACCTCGAGCACGGTCTCGTAGGAGGTGCCGGGAATTACGGCGCTGTCGGGCAGCTTGTGCAGGCGCTGGAAGTGCGAGTTGCAGAGCACGAGGCGGTCGCTCGCGTCCCACAGCACGAAGGCCTCCGGAATGGTCTCGATGGCGTCGCGCAGGCGCAAATCGGCTTCCACCGTCCGCTCGGCAAGGCTCTTCTGCTCGGTGATGTCGACGGCGATTCCGATCAGGTGAACGCTGGAGTCGGTCGCGCCGCTCGTCTTCTCGCAGCGGACGCGGAGCCAGATCCAGTGGCCGTCGACGTGCTGCATGCGGAAGGTCTGGTCGATGTGGTCGATCTTCTCGGAGATGAGCTGGTCGGCGATCTCGAACAGGTCGATGTCGTCCGACTTCACCAGCGCGTTGACCTCGCCGAAGGTGAGGAGCTCGTTGCGGCCGTCGAGGCCCAGCATCGAGAACATCGACTGCGACCAGAAGATCCGGCCGCGCGACAGGTCCCAGTCCCAAAGGCCGCAGCGGCCGCGGTTGAGCGCGGTGTCGATGCGGCCGCGCACCGCGTCGTTGATGAGATCGCCCTCGCGAGCGCGGGTCGACTGCCAGTGGAAGGCGAAGCCGAGGATCAGGACGACGAAGCCGGTGGTGGCCGACAGCGTCACCGAGAGCGCGGCGTCCGAGCCCCAGATCGGCTCGTTGCGCTCCTGGATCACGGTGACGAAGCCGGGCAGCGACTTGATCTGCCGCGAGGTCGCCATCGCGGCGTTGCCGTTCGGCAGCGTCATGTCGGAGATGTTGCCGTCGCGCGGCGGCGCCGCGAGCAGCTGCGCCGTGGTGATGGAATCGAGCAGGCGGTCGTTGCCCGAGGAATCGCTGTCGATGGGAATGCGGGCGAGGATGCGGCGGTCGACGCCGGCCGAGGTGACGATGACATGGCGGCCCGTGGCCGTGCCCCAGGACGGAATGAGGTCGGGCAGCAGCGCCGGCAGGCTCTCGATGTTCTTCAGCCGTTCCTGCCGCGAGGAGGTGAGGCGGTCGATGCGCTCGGCGAGCAGATCGGCGAGTGCCGAGATGTCATGGCGCATCACCAGCCGCTTCTGGCGCGTCTGGTCGACGACCTGCACGAACGCGCCGAGGCAGATCGTGATCAGGAACGCGATGATGAGCGTCGGCACGGCGCGACGCAGCGCCGGTTCCGCGATCAGCAGCCGGTGATAGGCAGGTTTCGCGATCGATTGCGCCAATCCTTTGATCGAATCGGATTGGACGCACGCGTTCGCGGCGTCTGCACGCGACATGCCTTCGGCCCCCTGGAAAACTTGCTTGCAACTTGAGTTCGGAAGCAGCCCCACATCGCTTCCGAATCACACCGATTTGAATCCAGTTTTGCCGGGCTGTCGAGAGTCAACGAATCGTTAACGCGAATTTATTCTTATCCAACGCGCAGTTTGCGCGTCGCGTGCCCGCAAACTCACGTGCGTGACGAGTCCGAAACGAGAACGTGTGACTCCTCGCGCATTCTGCGTCACGCGCGCGGCGGCTCGGCGTGGCTGATCACGCGCTTCACGCTCGGGAACGCGCGGCGCAACGCGCGCTCGATCGCGTCGACATGCTCGTGCACCTTGATCACGCTCATCGACGGCGTGGCGCGGCAGTGGAAGTTGACGATCTCGCCGGCATCGGTGTTGCGGACGCGCACATTGTGGATGTCGTGGATCTCGCTGCCGGCGGCATATTCGGTGAGTGCGGCGGCGATGGTCCGCACCCGTTCCGGCGCGGCATCGACGCCGAACGGCAGTTCCGGTTCCAAGGGCTCGATATGGACGTCGACCTCGACGTCGGCGCCGAACTCCTCCTGGATGTTCCGCTCCAGCGTGTTGGCGACCTCATGGGCGGCGTCGAGCCGCATCCCGGCGTCGACCTCGAGGTCGATGCTGACGATCAGCTTGGCGCCGAGGTCGTGCACCGTGACGTGGTGGATGGCGAGGCTCGAATTCCGGGCGATCACCATGATGCGGTCGCGTACGGTCTCATTGTCGCGGGCGACGGGGACCGGGGTGAAGGTGAGGTCGGCATCGCMGAACGCCTTGTCGACGGCGGCCTGCACCTTGCGCTTGATCTCCTCGACGCGGTCGATCGGATAGGTCCGCGGCACCTTTGCGATGGTGTCGATGAAGGTGGTCGCGCCGACCATGCGCACGCGCAGCCGCTCGACGCCGATGACGCCGGGCACGCCGCGGATCGCGGCTGTGGCCTTCTCCTGCGCACCCTCCGGCGCGCGGTCGACCAGCGTCTGCACGGTCGAGCCGGCCATGCGCAGGC
>NZ_JBFUES010000509.1:0-9422 GCF_056403875.1 Bradyrhizobium sp. P2_E8 | reverse complement strand
GCCTTGGGGCTCACGGAGAGCAATCCGCCCTGCCCGCAACTCTCGCGCCCGACGCTGCCGCGTCCACCGCAAGCCCGGCTCGCGAAAATGACGACCACATGATCGCCCCTCAAGGATGAGCCGGGATGGGCGACACATACGACAAAACCGAATTTCGGTAAAGTGGAATATTTTTGTGAAAGGGGATTGACCGGGCGGCGAGACAGGGCCGGTGTTTTGCCCGACGGGCGAGCCCGGGGACCTGCGCTCCCTTGCAGCGTTCGGGGAACTGCTGCGACAAATCGTGCACATCAGGACATAAAGTCGCGGCAATCGTCGGGCTTGTCGACCGCGCCCTCCTTGCCCCCTGCTTTCCGGAGTTCTCATGATTTCTGCCGACCGGCCGGCGACACGGCTTGCGACGCGACTTGCCTTCCTCGTCGCGGGCTTCGGCATCGCGTGCTGGGCGCCGCTGGTGCCGTTTGCGAAGGCGCGGCTCGGCGTCGACGACGGCGTTCTCGGCCTGCTGCTGCTCAGCCTCGGCATCGGCTCGGTCGTCGCAATGCTTCTGACCGGAATCATGAACGCGCGCTACGGCAGCAGGCCGATCATCATCGCCGGCGGGCTCGGTCTCGCCCTGGTCCTGCCTCTGCTGGCCATCGCGAGCTCACCGGCAGCGCTGGCGCTCGCACTTTTCGGCTTCGGCGCCGCGCTCGGCTCCATCGACGTCGCCATGAACATCCACGCGGTGGAGGTGGAGCGCGCAGCGAGACGTCCGCTGATGTCCGGCTTCCATGCGCTGTTCAGCATCGGCGGCTTCGCCGGATCCGCGCTGATGACCGCGCTGCTCTCCTTGCAGTTCGGCGCCCTCGCCTGCACGCTGATCTGCTCGGTCCTGATGCTGATTGCGATGCTGGTCACCTGGCCGCGCCTGCTCCGCTCCGTGCAGGTGCAGGACGGGCCGCTGTTCGTGCTGCCGCACGGCTCCGTGCTTCTGCTCGCGCTGCTCGGCGCCATCACGTTCCTGGTCGAAGGCGCGGTGCTCGATTGGGGCGCACTGCTCGTCATCGGTGCGGGCCTCGTCTCCGAGTCGCAAGGCGGGATCGGCTATATCGTGTTCTCGATCGCGATGACGATGGGTCGGCTCGGCGGCGACGCCGTGGTCGCGCGCATCGGGGATCGCACGACCCTGTTCTGGGGGAGCATCATCGCGGTTGCGGGCTTCGCGGTGCTGCTCACGGCTCCGGTTGCGGCGGTCGCCATGGCCGGCTTCCTGCTCATCGGCCTCGGCGCCTCGAACCTCGTGCCGGTGCTGTTCCGCCGGGCAGCCCGGCAGACGGTGATGCCCACGGGGCTCGCTGTCGCGGCGATCACGACCGCAGGCTACGCCGGCATCCTCGTTGGTCCCGCCGGCGTCGGCTTCGTCGCACGTATCGGCGGATTGCCGACGGCGTTCTGGCTCCTGGCTGTGCTGATGGGACTGGTCACGCTGTCGGCGCGCATCGTCACGGCGGAGCAGCGCGAGGTATCACCAGTCGACGCGTGAGCTCATGACTTGCTCAATCCAATCGATCTGATCACGGGCGCCAGGCTTGCAGTTGTCGCATCGATAATGCGCTGGAATTTGTCCGGACTTGAATTGCTGTCCGGCTCCATGCCCTGGGCGCGGTAGTTCGCCTGAAGCGCCGGATCGGCCATGGCGAGGCGCGTCGTCTGCGCGATCCGATCGATGATCGCATCGTCGGTGAGTTTGGGAGCAAAGATGCCGAACCAGCCCTCATATCTGAGATCCGGCATGCCGGATTCGACGGCGGTCGGAATATCAGGCGCGCCGCTCAGCCGCTTTTCGGTCGTGACCGCAAGCAGCCGGATCTTGCCGGCCTCGCTCAGCTGCTGCAACTGGACCGACATCACGGCAATGACGAGCGAGATCTGGCCGCTGACGAGGTCGTTGGTCGCCTGCGAGACGCCTCGGTACGGCACATGGACCATGTCCAGCGCGCCCGCCTGCTGCTTGAAGGATTCACCGACCAGATGATTTCCCGTGCCGATGCCGGGCGTCCCGTAGGACAGCTTTCCCGGATTGGCCTTCGCGTAGGCGATCAGCTCGCGCAAATTCGCGGCAGGGACCGACGGATGGACGGCGAAAACCAGCGCACTGCTGATCAGGCGGTAGATGGCGCGGAAATCGTCAGCGGAATAGCCGGGATTTGCCGAGGTCAGGGGAATGATGACCTGCGTGCTGCCGTTTCCGAGCAGCAGCGAGTAGCCGTCGGGATCCTCGCGCGCCACCGCGGCAGCCCCGATCGCGCCGCCCGCACCGCCGATATATTCCACGAAGGTCGGCCCGAGCAACGACGACATCTTGTCCACCCAGGGACGCCCGATCTGGTCACCCGCTCCGCCGGCTCCGTACGGCAGCACCAGACGAATGGAGCGAGATGGATAGTCGGCGGTCTGCCCGCTGCGCGGAATCGCCGCCAGCGCCGMTGCGCCTGATAACGCATGGACGAATCGTCGCCGCGAGAAGGAAGGCATGTCCGAATTCCGGAAGTCGGTTGTCATTGTCGAGGCGGGACCGGCTCCCGAACCAACCAATCGCAGCAATCCGCCACCGGCGTCAATGCTCCGCCCGGACAAGTCCCGGCGCGGTCGCCATGGCATGGCGACCTAACCCCTTACGTTCCAAGTCTTATTTCGGCGAGCCGGTGACGATCCAAGCGATCTGCGCAGGTCTGCCAGCCATGCTGCTTTCGGACAGTTTACTGTACGCTTCGTTCTGGTAGACCAAAAAGTAATACCTTTTGACTCCCGTGGTGGGGGCGATGGCGCGTGCCAGAGCATAACGAAGACTCGGCCATTTCGTTTGGGCCCTTTCGGCTGTTCCCAAAGTCCCGGCTCTTGGAGAAGGAGGGCTCGCCGCTTCATGTCGGCGGCCGCGCGCTCGATATTCTCATCTTCCTGGCCGAACGCCCCGGTGTAGTCGTCGACAAGAGGGAGCTGGTCAAGCGCATCTGGGCCGACGTCAATRTCGACGAAGGCAGCCTGCGCTTCCATGTCGCAGCGCTGCGCAAGGCGCTCGGCGACACCGGCAAGTCCGCCCGTTATGTCGTCAATGTGCCCGGCCGCGGCTATTGCTTCGTCGCCTCGCTCGCTAAGGCGGCCCCTCCGGTCGCGCCGGTCTCCTCCGACATCGCCCCTCCCCGCCTGCCCATTCAGCTCGCGAAGATGATCGGACGAGAGGAGGTCATCGAGAAGATCTCCAACGGACTGTCGCTCTATCGCTTCATGACCGTGGTTGGCCCGGGCGGGATCGGCAAGACCGCGGTCGCCGTCACCGTCGGGCATCGGCGTTCCCAGGATTTCGGCGGCCGCGTCTTCTTCGTCGACTTCGGCCCACTGAGGGATGCCAGCCACATAGCAACCACCATCGCCTCCGCGCTCGGGCTGACCATCAACGCGGAGGATCCGACGCCGGCCTTGCTGACATTTCTCAACACCGGGCCGGCCCTGCTGATCTTCGACAGCTGCGAACACGTGCTGGATGATCTGGCCCCGCTGGTCGAGCGCATCGTTCGCGAAGCGCCGCAGCTTCGTGTTCTCGCCACCAGCCGCGAGTCGTTCCGGAGCGATGGCGAGCGGATCTTCCGGCTGTTCCCGCTGGATTGTCCGCCGGAACGCGAAGACCTTGGTGTCGCCGAGGTCCTCACCTACCCCGCGGCCCAACTCTTCGTCGAGCGTATTGCCCAGAGCTCGGGTCCGTTCCAGCTCAGCGCAGAAGAGGCCCCGCTCGTCGCGAGCATCTGCCGGCGCCTCGACGGCATTGCGCTGGCGATCGAGCTCGCGGCGGGCCGCGTCAATGCCTATGGCATCGCAGGCACGGCTTCCCTGCTCGACAGCCGTTTTTCGCTGCAATGGCGCGGACGGCGCACGGCCGTGCCGCGGCACCAGACACTCGCCGCAGCCCTCGACTGGAGCTACGACCTGCTGCCCGCGGCCGAGAGCGCCACCTTGCGGCGACTGTCGGTATTCGCCGGGCCCTTCGCGCCGGAGGCCGCTGCCACGGTCGCGGCCGGCRACGGCGTCAGCGAATCGGAGACTTTAGAGGCGATCGACAGCCTGGTCACCAAATCGCTGATCTCGCCGTCGGGCTCGCGCACGCTGCGCTATCGCCTGCTCGACACCACGCGCACCTACGCGCATGGCAAGCTCAACGAGCTCGGTGAAACCAGGCAGTTCGCACGGCGCCACGCCGAGCATTTTCGCGATTTCTTCGAGCGCGCCGAGGCCGACACGTCGACGCCGCTGCCCGAATGGCTGCACGTCTACGGCGCGGAGCTGGACAATGTGCGCGCCGCGCTGAACTGGGCCTTCGGGCCCGACGGCGATCCGGCGCTGGGAATCGCGCTGACGGCCGCCGCGGTCACGCTGTGGGTGCGGCTTTCGCTGTTCGCCGAATGCCGCGAGCGCACGAGAACGGCACTCGCCGCGCTCGGAGACGGCGGCGACGACCGCGTCCGCATGCAGCTCCTGTCGGCGCTCGGCTGGTCGCTGATGTATGGCGAGGGCCGTGCGCGCGAAGCGCGTCCGATCCTCGAGACGACTCTCGAGCTCGCCGACAGGCTCGACGACAAGGACTTTCGCCTGCGCGCGCTCTGGGGCCTGTGCATCGACCAGTTCAACAACGGACAGTTCGGCAAGGCCCGCGCACTCGCCGATCGTTTTGCGAACGCGGCGGCGAATTCTCACGACAAGTCCGACCTCATGCTGGGCGACCGGCTGATGGCCGTCGCGCTGCATTATCTCGGTGACCAGAACGACGCGCGGGAACATATCGACCGGGTGAACGCGTCGCTGCATGTGCTGGCGGAGAAGCCGAAGATCTTCCCGCTCGATCTCAGGATATCGACGCAATATTTCCGGGCCCGCGGCTGATCGCGGCCTGGAGATGATCGAGGACATCCTGGCGCGTTGCAACGACCGCCAGGAGCGCTGGTATCTGCCGGAGCTGATCCGCATCAAGGCCGAATTGATGCTCAAACAGACGAAGGGCCTGCCCGCGGCCGAAGCGGCTTTTCGCGAGGCGATGGACATCGCAACGCAGCAGGGCGCGCGATCGTGGGAGCTGAGATGCGCCATCAGCCTTGCCCGGTTCAGACTGGGACAAGGCCGCGATGCAGAGGCGCTGGAGGTTCTGGAAACCATTTGCCGGCCGCTGACCGAGGGATCCCGCACCGCCGACATGCGCGAGGCCCAAGGTCTGATTGCGCAGCTCCGGAGCTGAGGCTCACCGCTCGGCCTGTCCCCCGACCATGCGCGACGATGCGGTCTAGCCTCCCACGGCGGCCGCGCGCCGCGGCAGCTTCCAGCCGGGCCGGATGAAGTGACAGGTGTAGCCGTCCGGATAACGTTCGAGATAATCCTGGTGCTCCGGCTCGGCCTCCCAGAAATCGCCGGTAGGCGTGACTTCGGTCACCACTTTGCCGGGCCACAGATGCGAGGCCTCGACGTCGGCGATCGTGTCTTCCGCGATCCGCCTCTGCTCGTCGCTCGTCGTGAAGATCGCGGAGCGATAGCTCGTGCCCCAGTCATTGCCCTGACGGTTGAGCGTGGTGGGATCGTGGATCTGGAAGAAGAACTCCAGCATCGTCCGGTAGCWCGTTTTCGCCGGATCGAAGATGATCTCGATCGCCTCGGCGTGGCCCTCATGATTGCGATAGGTCGCGTTCTTCACCTCTCCGCCGGTGTAGCCGACGCGAGTCGAAATCACCCCGGGCTGCTTGCGGATCAGATCCTGCATGCCCCAGAAGCAGCCTCCCGCCAACACTGCGCGCTCTGTCGTCATATCTCCGCTCCCCTCGTTCGGCTCGCCCGCACCAGCCATTCGATACGCTCTATATCACATGGCGTGAGCCGGGCATTCCCGCAAATCTCCATCCGGCTCTTCTCGGGGCTACCGAAGCTTGCGCAGCTTCAGTTTTCCCGATCAGGGCCGGATGGGCAACTTGTTTGACGACGCGGTCAGGTCAGCTTGGCGTCGAGCGTGATCGCGGCGTTGAGCACCTTCGACACCGGGCAGTTCTTCTCGGCCTCGCCGGCGATCTTGGCGAAACCGGCGTCGTCAAGGTTCGGCACCTTGGCGCGCAGCGTGAGCGCCGACTTGCTGATCTTGAAGCCCTTGCCTTCGGGCTCGAGCGTGACGGCCGCTTCGGTCGAGAGCTCGTCCGGCGTGAAACCGGCGAGCTGAAGACCGAAGGCCAGCGCCATGGTGAAGCAGCCGGCATGGGCCGCTGCGATCAATTCCTCGGGATTGGTGCCCTTCTCGTTCTCGAAGCGCGTCTTGAACGAATACGGCGTCCCGGCGAGCACGCCGGATTCACTCGACAGCTGGCCCGTGCCATCGCGACCGGTGCCCTTCCAGACTGCTGTTGCCTTGCGGATCATCTCAATTCTCCTTGTTTGATTTCAGCACCGGCGCTCGGTACCGGCCGAAGGCGACATCAGCGTGACCGCCTGTCGCCGGCGCGCGATGACCAAGTCATCGCGCGCCGTGGTCCGAGAATGCGGTTGCTTCAGGACGGCAGCGGCTGACCGGCCTGCTCGCGCACGATGTAGTCGGCGTACCAGTCCGCCCAGTTGTCGTCGTGTCCGCCGGTTCGCTTCTCGTGCTCGCCATGCGCCACTGACGCGCGGCGCAGTGCCGCCGCCAGATCGGCCTGCGAGGGGAAATTCGTGCCGTCGCCTGCGATGCGTCCGGGCAGTCGTGTGGTGACCTCCTGGAACAGCCAGCCATTGCCGTCGGGATCGCTGAACGCGGCGAAGGAGCCGTAGCTGCCGCGCATCGGGTCAGCACCGCTGACCCGGATACTGCCGAACAGGTATGGCTCGTCCGGCCCGGCATGAACGTCGCCGCCGCCGTGGAACGGCTCGCTGACCGCGATGCCGCGGTCGAGCAGATCTTGTCGCGCGGCCTCCAGATCGGAGACGATCAGATACAGGCCTCGCGCCGAGCCGGGCGCTGCCGCCGTGACGTTCCTGCCGAAGATCACCGAGCAGGCCGAGCCCGGCGGCGTGAACTGGATCACGCGCCAGTCGCCGCCAGAGGCAAAGTCGGCGTCCAGTCGCCAGCCGAGGCGCATGTAGAACGCCTTGGCGCGGTCGACGTCGGACACCGGGATGACGACGACCTCGAGCTTCAGATCAACGCCGCGCGATGGCGAGGGCTTGGTCCCGGCTTCGCGATCGATTTCGAGTGTGGCCATGTCGAACTCCCTGGTGTGAGGCACGGGTTCGCAACCGAACCCATTCTTTGCAGGCTCAACTTTGCTTTGCAGGCTCAACTTTGCGCAGAATGGCGAATGCCGCTCGTTATCGAATTCTTGGGCTCGTTAGCGGTTCCGGACACAGTCGAACTTCAAGCAGCCGGCATCGCGATGGTCACCCGCGTGCCGCCCTCCCCCGCCTCGCCATGCAGCCGCGCGTGGATGYTGCGTGCGAGCCCTTCGAGAATGCGGCTGCCGGTGCCCTGAAGCGGCCCGATGGCGCCGATCCCGTTGTCGGCCACCGTGCAGACCCAGGCGCCGTCGCGGTTGGCGAGGTCAATGCGGATCAGCGCACCATTCTTGTTCGGGAAGGCGTGCTTTGCCGCGTTCGTGACCAGCTCCGTCAGCATCAGCGCGAGCCGATGACATTGCGATGCCGGCAGCACGCCGTTCTCAATCGCGGCCTCGCAGCGGATGCCCGCCGGCTCCAGCACGGCCTCGGAGATCGCTCCGCAGAGATTTTCGAAGAAGGCCCCGACGGGGACCATCGATTGATCGTCGTTGTCGGACAGGAGCTGATAGAGCCTGCCGAACGCAACGATGCGCCGCTCGAACCGATCCACCGCAAGCGACACGTCCCTGGTGGCGGCCCGCGTGAAGTCGCGGCGGACTGACGCACCCAGCAGCGTCAGCGTGTTCTTCATGCGGTGGTGGGATTCCCGCAGCACGAGTTCCCAATCACGCGACTGATCGTCAAGGCTGCCGACGAATTGCGATCGAGCGGCGCTGCCGTTCGACATCGAGCCGATAGCGGACATGATAGCCTCCCCGTTGGAACAGGACCTAACTCGAAGGCCATACTGGATGCATCGCGCGCGATTTGCCCGTTAGACGTTGCAAGATTTTGTTATGATCGGCGGCATCACACCTGTCAGCAGAAGCTGTTGTCGCGACGGTCAAGCCTGCTGACGAATTGTCGCAGTCGCGTCGTAAACCGCTCGCGTTTAAGCAAAATTTGCAACGGATAGGCCGCCTGCGTTCGGCGATACCCACGCGATTTCGCCACTTTCGATCCGTTTACTGATAACTTCGCTCTGTTCAATCAAAGCGCAGACGCCAGCCCTTTCACTGGAATCATTGGCCCTTGCCGGACACTAACGACCAGGATTCGGCCATTGCCTTCGGTCCTTTCCGGCTGCTTGCAAAGGCGCGGCTGCTGGAGAAGGACGGCGCGCCGCTTCACCTTGGCGGCCGTGCGCTCGACATTCTCATTTTTCTCGCCGAGCGCGCCGGCGAGGTCGTTGACAAACGAGAGTTGATCAAGCGGGTCTGGTCCGGCGTGACGGTCGACGAAGGCAGCCTGCGCTTCCACATCACGACGCTGCGCAAGGCCTTAGGGGATGCCGGCGAAGGTGCCCGCTACGTCGTCAACGTCCCCGGACGCGGCTATTGTTTCGCCGCCCCGCTGCATCACCCTGCACCCTCGGAGAGCCGGACCAGCCCGCCTGTCTCGTCGCCCCACGCGCTGCCCTCGCCGCTTGCGCGGATGATCGGGCGGGACGAGGCCGTCGAGAAGATTTCGGCCGAGCTTGCCCTGCATCGCTTCGTCACAATCGTCGGCCCCGGCGGGATCGGCAAGACCTCGGTCGCACTTGCCGTCGCGCATCGCGAGTTCACGGCCTTCGACGGCCAGGTGAGCTTCGTCGATTTCGGAGCGCTGACGGATGCCCGGCTGGTTCCCGGAACGATTGCGGCCACCCTGGGCCTGACCGTCAATTCCGACGACCCGATGCCGGGCCTGCTGGCGTTCCTGCGCAGCCGGCGGACGCTGCTGGTGTTCGACAGTTGCGAGCACATCCTCGACGAGCTCGCGCCGGTGGCCGAACGCCTCGTCCAGGAGGCGCCGGAGCTGCATATTCTCGCCACCAGCCGCGAATCCTTTCGCAGCGAAGGTGAGCGCGTCCATCGGCTGTTTCCGCTGGATTGTCCCCCAGAGCGCGACGGGCTCGGCATCGCCGACATCCTTGCCTATCCCGCAAGCCAACTCTTCGTGGAACGCATTGCCGAGAGCCTGAGCGAATTCGAGCTCAACGAGGAGGACGCGCCGCTTGTCGCCGAGATCTGTCGGCGGCTGGACGGCATCGCGCTCGCGATCGAGCTCGCGGCCGGACGTGTGAACGC
>NZ_JBFUES010000508.1:0-5327 GCF_056403875.1 Bradyrhizobium sp. P2_E8 | reverse complement strand
CAGTGGCGCCGATGGTCGCGAGCACGCCGGTGCCGCGCGCGATCTGCCTGGACATCGCCGCCTCGACCCGCTCCAGCCGCAGCGCCACGCGCTCCTGAAGACCGTCATCGACAATGCCGCCGGAGAGCTCCGCCTCCTTCGCGCAGGACTGGATAAGCTGGGCGACCGCATCATGCGCGTCGGAGGTCCGCTCCGCCGCCTCCGCCAGCTTCATCTTGCCCTCGAGCGCGCGCGTCCGCTGCACGGCGAGCGCGCTCTTGCGGCGCAGCTCGACGGTCTTGGCGAGCCACACCGTCCACGTCACCAGCGAGGCGACGGCCAGCCCGATCATCACCGCCTTCACCACGATATCGGCGCTGACGAACATGCCCCAAGGCGACAAATTGCGCGGCAACAGCGCTTCGTCGATCGCGAAGGCCGGAGCCGGCGCGAGCGCCAGCGCGGTTGCTACGATCACGTGCTGAAGCCTGGAATTGCCTTGCATCCTGATCTCCCGACAGACAGAAGGAAGCTATGCCGCGATCCGGTCCGCAAGCTGGCGGAACCGCGCCAGCTGGTCTCCACGCAGCGCACGGGTCTCGTCGCGGCCGACGAAGACCTTGAACATGATGCCGCCGTCGGCATTGACGAAGGCAACGAAGGCCGAATTCTTGCCCATGAAGGGGCGCTCGACGAAGGCGACGCCTGCGCAGCGCTCGTGGCGGAGATGGCCATGCAGGCCCTTCGGCTGCATCAGGTTGAAATAACCGCGGCCGATCTCGCCAGCGGGGATCGAGCCGGTGAATTCGAAGATCGCGTCATTCGTGTGCACGATCAGCGTGACCTCGCCCCATTGTGCGACGTCCTGCATGGCGGCGGCAAAATGCTCGCCGCCTCCCATGCGCACCATCGACGAGGGCAGCGCCTCGATCACCGCACGCGCCGTGACCTTGCGCTCCCGCGCCACGTCCTCGATCACCGCGCCGGGATTGTCCGCCATGTACGCCTTGAGATCGGCGAGGTCGGTGCTCAGCATGTCCAGCTCCTCTCCTGCGTCGCCACCTCAGGCGGCCGCGGCCTTGCGCTCGCTCTGGATCACCTCGAAGCCCTCGAACTTGGGATGGCCGAGATAGAGGCTCTCGCCGGTCCGGTTGTCGGCGCGGGCATGGGCGCGACGGAATTCCTCGGAGCGCGTCCAGGCCTCGAACGCCGCCTTGTCGACCCAGGTGGTGTGCGATGAATAGAGCGTGTGGTCCTCGGCCTCGGGGCCCTTCAACAAGTGAAACTCGACGAAGCCCGGCATGCTGCCGAGATAGGATTCGCGCGTGGCCCAGACCGTTTCGAACGCGGTCTCCGCGCCCTTCTTCACCTGGAACCGGTTCATTGCGATAAACATGAGAGTCTCTCCTTCTGATCAAGACGAAAACGCGCCGAAGCCGCGCTGGAGCATCAGCGCGGCCCGGCGGAGAATGGCTGGCGTTGCGGCGCCTGTCGGCTTACGCACCTCCAAAGTGGATCTTCATGCCGGCCTTGTAGACCCGGCCCGGTCCCGGGCTCGACCACAGCACGTCGTTCTGCGTGGTGCCGTCGGTCGAGCTGCCGGGAATGGCGTAAGGCCGGTAGTACTGGTTCAAGAGATTGTCGATCGAGGCCGAGAACACGATGTCCCTGGTCGCGTTGTAGGTCAGGTACAGGTTGACCAGCTCGTACCCGGTCGCAGGCAGATAGCCGGCGGGCACGTCGTTGTTGGGACCGTACGAGGCCCACTGCGCCGTCAGGATCAGCGTGCGATCGAGCAGGCGGACACCGCCGGTCGTGACCACCTTGCGCGGGGTGATGGTCGCGAGCCCGATATTGGTCGCGACGTTCTTGCCCTGGATGTAGTGGCCGGCGACACCGACGAACCAGTCGCCGGCATCGTACATCGTCTCCGCCTCGAAGCCCTGGATGCGGGCCTGTGCGATGTTTTGATACTGGTAGTACTGGCTCGCCATGCCGAACGGCGTCGCCACCGGCGTCGAGGCAACGAGGTCGATGTAGTCGGAGACGTCGTTGCGGAACAGGTTGATCTTGCCGCGGAACGAGTCGGACGCGCTGAAGATGTTGTCATATTTCAGGTTGAAGCCGACCTCCTTGTTCTTGCCGACTTCGGGGCGAAGGTTCGGGTTGGGCAGGAAGCAGAACAGGCCGCTGGTTCCATCAGGGCAAGGGAAGAAAACCGGTCCGCCGCCAGTTGCATGCGCGCCGGAAATGACGGTCTCCGTGATCGAGGGCGCACGGTAGCCTTCGGCATAGCTGACATAGGGCTGGAAGCCCGCGACCGGCGTGACGCCAAGGGTGATCTTCGGCGAGAAGCGGTCACCACCGGCGTGCGTGTTGCCCGAGTCCAGGTCGTAACGGTCATAGCGGATCGCGCTCACCGCCTCGAACCAGGTGCTGTAGTTCTGCTTCAACTGAAGGAACCCACCTGACACGGTGCGGATGCCGCTCGGCGTGGTGATGTTGGAATTGCCGCGGCTGTCGGTCGTGATCACGTCATCCTGGAACGCGTCGACGCCCCAGGTGAGGGCATTGCGCCAGTCGCCGACGTTGAAGCGCGTGGTGTTGTTGGCGTCGATGCCATACGTGTTGAGGACGTAGCCGCGCTTGTCCCCGACGCAGCCCGAGACGTTGTTGCCGAGGCCGCCGTTGCAAAAGGCCGACGGTGTCGTGCCGTAGTGGTAGGTCTTGGTCTGATCGTTGTCGGTGCGATTGCCGTAGACCGACATGTGCCAGTCGAACAGATTGTCGCTCGGCAACGCATAGTTCCAGGTGATGGTCCCGGTATAGTTCTTGGCATCGGACGCGTAGACCGAGGATCCGCGATTGAGCGCAATCAATGCCTGGTTGGTCGTCGGACCGCGATTGAACTGGCCAATGTCGTATTGATAGTCCTGGAACACGGCGCCGAACTTGACCTCGTGACCGAGGGCCGGCCGCACCGTGAGCTTCATCAGCCCGGCCTCGACCTGGTTGCCGGTGTTGCCGATCTCGGTGCCGTTGCCGTCCTTGTAATTGCCCTGCGTGCGGTAGACCGCGCCGCCGAAGATATCGACATCGGGCGTGGCGCGCACGCCGCCGAATACCGAGCCGAGGCCGCGATTGTTGTTGGAGCCATAGGATCCCGAGAGATCGACACCCCAGCGCTCGCCGGGACGCAGCACGTCGTTGATGTCCTTGGTGCGGAACGAGACCAGGCCGCCGATCGCGCCGGAGCCGTAGATGTTGGCGGTCGGTCCCCGCACGACGTCGATGCCGCCGATCAATTCGGGATCGAGGAAGAAGGAGCCGTTGGCATTGTGGCCGGTGCGCTGATAGTTCTGCCGCGCGCCGTCGACGACGACCGCCACGCGGCCGAAGTCCTGCAAGCCGCGGATGTTGATGACGGTCGCGGGATCGTCGCCGCGCTCCTGGAACGACACGCCGGGCACGGCATAGAAGACATCCGACAGCCGGTTCGGCTGAAGACCCTGGATCTGGTCGAGCGAAATCGAGCTGACGGGCGCGAGCGCATCGATCGCGCGCTCCTTGGTCTTCGTCGCCGCGACCGTGATGGTGTCGAGCACCTGCACCGGCGCGGCGCCACCCGCCTGCGCACGGGCGTTCAAGACGTCGGGCGCTGCCTGCTGCGCGGCCAGCGGCTTGGCCGGCTTGCGCTTGGCCTGCTTCGGCCGATCCGGCGACGCATGTTCGGCCCGCGGCGATGCCGTCTGCGCGAAACTGCTCTCCGTCATCAATGCCGCGATTGAAACCACCGACGCGCCCAAAATCAGAGCGCGCGAATACCCAGCCCCGTCAGCCATATCAGCCCCAGCCTGCACTTCACTTTAGTTTTGGAGTCGTTTGGCTGGCGTGCGTTCGCAAAGCGAACGACCGGCTGGCTGATTTTTCAAGACGCGGGCATGTTGCCCGCTGTCATGATTGGTAACGTGGCAACACTCTGACGGTCAATGACATCAGGTTGCAGTTTATATCGATTGTAAATTGTCGCCGTTGGAATGCGCCAGTTGCCGCCTATACAAACAGGCAGCATCTGAAATTTCGAAGGCGCATCACACCAAAAATGTCAGCAATGTCCGGAGACAGCGGCAACGGCGCAGCAGGGCCGTCGGAAAGCCCTTCCGCAACAACGAGAACCCTCACCATGCGAGGGAGCCGGATCGACAGCCGCGAGCTCTTCGCGCACGAGCGCGAGATCATCATCGCGCATGGCGAGGACGCCTATCGCCTGCGTTTGACCTCGCAGAACAAGCTGATCCTGACGAAGTAACATGACATTTTGCCGCACCCTCACAACGTTCCTGTTCACCGGCACGATCGCGCTCGCGTCCACCGCGCACGCCGCCGGCATCACCGTGCATGACGCCCGCAATCGCGATGTCACCGTTGCCGACGTCGCACGCACGGTCTCGATCGGCGGCGCCATCACCGAGATCCTTTATGCGCTCGGGCTCGAGAGCCGGCTGGTCGGCGTGGACACTACTAGCCTCTATCCGGCGGCGGCGCTGYACGACAAACCCAATGTCGGCTACATGCGCCAGATCTCGGCCGAGGGCGTGCTCGGCCTCAATCCGACGCTGATCCTCGCGATCCAGGGGTCGGGCCCGCGCGAGACCATGGACATCCTCGAGACGGCGAAGGTGCCGCTGGTGCTGGTGCCCGAGACCTTTTCCGAGGACGGCCTGATCGAGAAGATCAGGCTGGTCGGCCACGCCATGGGCGTCGATGCGCGCGCCGAATGCCTCAGCGCCGCAGTCGGCGCCGATCTCGCCCAACTCCGCGCGCTGCGCGCCAAGGTGAAAAAGCCGGTGCGCGTGATGTTCGTGATGTCGCTGCAGAACGGGCGTGCCATGGTCGCGGGCCACAAGACCGCAGCCGACGAGATCATCCAGCTCGCCGGCGCCGCGAACGCCGTCGACGATTACGACGGCTACAAGATCATCGGCGACGAGGCGATCGTGGCCGCAAAACCCGACGTGGTGCTGTCGATCGAACGTGGCAAGGAGTCGCTCCAGGCCGACGCGGTCTATGCCCATCCCGGCTTTGCGCTGACGCCGGTCGCGGCCAACAAGAGCTTCATCACCATGGACGGCCTCTATCTGCTCGGCTTCGGGCCGCGCACGGCGGCGGCGGCGCGCGACCTCTCCGTAAAACTCTATCCGGCATTGGGCGACCAGGGCGGGGCATTCACGTCGGCTCTGTCGGCGGCGAATTGCCGGCAATGAGCGTGGCGATCGAGACCGAGGCACGACGCCCGCAGCGACACGCTGGTGCGAGACGGCGATCCGCATCGTTCGCGATTCCTCTTC
>NZ_JBFUES010000507.1:0-5331 GCF_056403875.1 Bradyrhizobium sp. P2_E8 | reverse complement strand
TCCGGCGCAGCTCTCCGGCGGCCAGCAGCAGCGCGTGGCGATCGCGCGGGCGCTCGCCATGAAGCCGATGCTGATGCTGTTCGACGAGCCGACCAGCGCGCTCGATCCCGAGCTCGTCGGCGAGGTGCTTGCGGTCATGAAGGAGCTGGCGAAGAGCGGCATGACCATGATGGTGGTGACGCATGAACTCGGCTTCGCGCGCGAGGTCGCCGACCGCGTCGTCTACATGGACCAGGGCGCGATCGTCGAGCAGGGGCGCGCCTCCGACGTGTTGGGTGCGCCGCGCGAGGAGCGTACCAAGGCATTTCTTTCGGCTGTGATCTGACATTGGGGGTGTGGTGATGAAGAGGCTTTTGGTTGCGGCGGCGTTCTTGGGTGCCATGAGCGCATCGGTGATGGCGATCGAGCTGCCGGCGGAGATCGTCAAGCGCGGCAGTCTCAAGGTGGCGCTGGTGCCGAACTATCCGCCGATGGAGTTCCGCGATCCCGCCACCAACGCGCTGTCCGGATTCGACGTCGATCTCGGCGAGGCGATCGGCCGCAAGCTCGGCGTCAAGATCGAATGGACCGAGACCAGCTTTGCCGAATTCATGCCGTCGATTTCGACGGGGCGGGTGGATGCCATTCTGTCCGGCTTCACCGACTATGCGAGCCGGCACGAGATCGCGTCCTTCGTCGATTATCTGCGCAGTGGTCCAAAATTCTTTGTACAGCAGTCCCGTGCGTCCGAGTTCAAGGACATGGCTGCGCTATGCGGCAAGAAGGTCGGCGCCAGCCGCCGGACCATGTTTCCGGCCGAGATCGACAAGTGGAGCCAGAAGAACTGCGGCAGCAATCCGATCCAGTTTGTCGGCACCGACGGCTCGGCAGATGCGCGCACGCAGCTCAGGCAGGGCCGTATCGACGCCGCCGTGCAGGGCAACGAGACGCTGCCCTACCTGATGGACCTCGAGCCGGGCACCTATGCACCGGTCGGCGATCCGTTCGCTACGCAGTTCACGGGCATCGCCCTGCCGGTCAAGGAAAAGGCACTTCAGCAGGCCATTCTCGAGGCGGTCGATGCGCTGATCGCCGACGGCACGTATCGTACCCTGCTTGCCAAGTGGAAACTCAACGACAACGGACTAGAGAAGGCGACCATCAATGCTGGACAGTAAGGCACTCAAGAGCATTCCGCTCGTTCCGGCCAACACTGCGGATCCCGCGCCGGAATACCCCTGGCCCAAGCCGTACAAGTCGGCGATGTTCCTGTCGTTCGACGTGGACGCGGAGAGCGCCTGGACCAGCAAGGACGCCGTGCATGCGCAGCGGCTCATCACCATGAGCTATGGCGGCTACGAGGCCCGCGTCGGCACGCCGAAACTTCTGGAGCTGCTCGACCAGCTCGATCTCAAGGCGACCTTCTTCGTCACGGGTTGGTCGGTCGACGCGCATCCGGCGATGGCGGAGTCCATTCTCAAGGCTGGTCATGAGATCGGCCATCATGGCTATCACCATCTCTTGCCCGATCCGGGCGATCCCTGGATCGAGGAGGAGCTGGAGCGCGGCTTCGAGGCGCTGAAGCGCCGGCTCGGCGTCAAGCCGACCGGCTATCGCGCGCCTTATGGCGAGTTCACCGAGGAGCTGCGTGTCGCGCTGGTGCGGCACGGCATCGTCTACACCTCCTCGTTCCGCGACGACGTCAGGCCCTACCGCCATCGCCTCGCCGACGGCAAGCCGGGCACCATCGAGCTGCCGGTGACCGCGAGCTATGACGACTGGATGCACGGCCTGTCCGCGCGCTTCAGCCCGCGCTCGATCTTTCCCAAGGAGCACGTGCTCTCGCTGTGGAAGGACGAGCTGGACGAGGTGCGCGACTGGGGCGCGATGGTGACGACGGTGCTGCATCCGCAATGCAGCGGCCGTCCGATGCGGCTGCGCCTGCTGCGCGAATTCCTGACCTACGCGAAGTCCTGCCCGGACGTCTGGATCACGACCGGCGAGAAGATCGCGGCCAACTTCCTGCGCCACGAGGCCGGCAACCGTTGAGCCAAGCCATGACCCGCCGCCGCATCCTCGTCATCAACCCCAACTCCTCGGCGTCGGTGACGGCGGCGATCGACGACGCGGTCGCGCCGCTGCGCATCGCCGGCGGACCTGATATCGAGGTGGTCGGCCTCGCGGAGGGGCCGCCCGGCATCAGCTCGCAGCGCGATGCCGACAGCGTGGTCATGCCGCTGGTCAATCGCGTCGCGCGCGACGAGGCGGATGCCTTCGTGCTCGCCTGCTTCAGCGATCCCGGCCTGCATGCGGGGCGCGAGGCCGCCGGCGGCCGTCCGGTGTTGGGCATCGCCGAATGCGGCATCTTTCGCGCGCTGATGCTCGGCGAGCGTTTTGGAATCATCGCGCTGTCGCCGTCGAGCATCCGCCGCCAGCAGCGCATGGCGCGGGTGATGGGCGTCGACAGCCGCTATGCCGGAAGCTGGTCGGTCGGCGCGAGCGCGGCGGAGACGGCAGGCGCCGACATCCGCGGCCGGTTGATCGACGCCGGCCGCGCGCTGGTCACGCAGTGCCGCGCCGATGTCGTGGTGATGGGCTGCGCCGGCATGGCCTCGCATCGCGCGGCGATTGCGGAGGCGATCGGTGTACCCGTGGTCGAGCCGGCGCAGCAGGCGGTTGCGGCTGCGATCGGCGCGGTCTTGTTGAATACGTAAGATCCGTCAGGAGCCTCTTGTAATGCCCATCTCCCGCCGCTCGCTCCTCAAGGCCGCCGCAGCAATGCCGGCGCTTTCGCTGCCGGGCATCGTACGCGCTGAATCCCAGAGCACGCTGCGCTTCATTCCCGTCATCGACCTTGCCTTCGTCGATCCCATCTATTCGACCGCGCAGGTGTCGCGAAACCATGGCTTCATGGTCTACGACACGCTCTACGGCATGAGCTCCTCGCTCCAGGTCTCGCCGCAGATGCTGTCGGGCCACATCATCTCCAGTGACGGGCTGCAATGGGATCTCAGCTTGCGTGACGGCCTGTTCTGGCATGACGGCGAGCGCGTGCTCGCCCGCGACTGCGTCGCGAGCATCCGCCGCTGGGCGGCGCGCGACGGCTTTGGCGGCGAGCTGATGGAGGCGACCGCCGAGCTCTCGGCCGCCGACGACCGCACCATCCGCTTTCGTCTCAAGCGTTCGTTCCCGCTACTGCCGCAGGCGCTCGGCAAAGCCGCGATCAATGCGTGCTTCATGATGCCGGAGCGGCTGGCGAGCCAGGATCCGTTCAAGCCGCTGACCGAAGTCATCGGCAGCGGCCCGTTCCGCTATCTCGCCGACGAGCGCGTGCAGGGCGCGCGCAATGCCTACGCCAAGTTCGAGCGCTACCAGCCGCGCACCGACGGCAAGCCGGATTGGACGGCGGGGCCGAAGATCGTGCATTACGACCGCGTGGTCTGGACCACCACGCCCGATGCCGGCACCGGCGTCGCCGCGCTCCAAACCGGCGAGCAGGACTGGCAGGAAACCACGCCGCACGACCTGTTGCCGGTGATCAAGGCGGCCGGCGACATCGACACGCGCATCCTCGATCCCAGAGGCTATGCCTGCATGCTGCGCCTCAATCATCTCCAGCCGCCGTTCGACAATCCCGCGATCCGCCGCGCGCTGCTGGGTGCGATCGATCAGTCCGCCTTCATGACCGCGGTCGCCGGCACCGATCCGGCCTTCCAGGTGTCGCCGATCGGCTACTTCGCGCCGGGGACGCCCATGGCGAGCGAGGTCGGTCTCGACGTGTTCCGCGGCCCGCGCGACTACGCCAAGGTGAAGGCGGATCTGAAGGCTGCCGGGTACAATGGCGAGAAGATCGTGCTGCTCGTCCCCACCAACTCGCTCGCGCAGAAGCCGCTCGGCGAGATCGCGGTCGACAGCTTGCGCAAGGCCGGCATGAACGTCGAATATGCCGGGCTCGATTTCGCCGTCGTGTTGCAGCGCCAGCTCAAGAAGGAGCCGATCGGGCAGGGTGGCTGGAGTGCTGCGGTCGGCAACTGGCAGGGCATCGACTGGCTCAATCCGGCCGGCAACACCAACATCCGCGGCGAGGGCAAGGTCGCCGGCTGGTATGCGAGCGAGAAGATGGGGGCGTTGCGCAGCCAGTGGCTGGCGGCCTCCGAACTTGCCGAGCAGCAGCGCATCTGCCGCCAGATCCAGGCGGTGGCATTCGAGGAAATCCCCTATATTCCGATCGGCCTGTACAAGCAGCCGACCGCCTATCGCAAGGCCATCACCGGCATTCTCGACGGCACCGCCGTCTTCTGGAACGTACGCCCCGCATGAGCACGATCGCAATCTTCGGCAGCTATGTGCTGTCACGGAAAGACGGCGCGCAGGATGTGCTGCGCGACCATTGGGTCCTGGTCGAAGGCAAGAGGATCGCTGCGGTCACGCGCGACAGGCCGAGCGCCGATCGAACTTACGATCGCCCCGGCCGCTTCGTGCTGCCGGGCCTGTTGAACCTGCACAACCACTGCTTCTCCGAAGCGGTGGCGCGCAGCCACAGCGAGGACGGCAACGGCCGCAAGAACAACCAGAGCATCGTCTACACGGTGCTGCTGCCGCTGACCAAGCGAGGCGCCGATATCCTGTCGGCGGAGGAGCGCATGGCAGTCGCCCGGCTCGGCATCCTCCAGCTGCTGAAGGGCGGCGCCACCACGGTGATGGAGCCGTTCCGCAATTCGATCCCCGAGATGTTCGACGCCGCGRAAGAGATGGGCATCCGCTTCTATGGCGCGCCATACCTCTTCTCCACCTCCGACGCCAAGGCGGGGCCGGACGGCGTCGTGCAATATTCCGGCGATGACGGCACCGCCGACATGGCGACCTGGGATGCGCTCTATCAACGCTGGAACAATCGTGGCGACGGCCGCATCAGCCTTGCGATGAGCCCGCACGCCACCGACACCTGCGGCCCCGATCTGCTCAAGGCCTGCGCGGCGCGGGCGCGCGAGCTCGGCGTTCCCATCACGACGCATATGGCGCAGAGCCGTGCCGAGGTCGAGACCATCGGCAAGCGCTATGGCGGCCGCACGCCGGCGCAATATCTGGACTGGCTTGGCCTGCTCGCGCCCGATCTCATGGCGGCGCATTGCATGTTCAGCACCGACGACGACCTCAAGCTGATGGCCGCGCGCGGCATGACCGTTCTGAATTGCCCGCGCGTGTTCGCGCGCGCCGGCGTCACCGCGGCGTTCAGCCGCTTCGCGGAGCACGGTGTGCGCACCGTGGTCGGCACCGACGGCTACAACATGGATCTGCTCGGCGAGCTCAATGCCGCCTCGCTGATCTCCAAGATCACGTCCCAGCCCCAGC
>NZ_JBFUES010000506.1:0-9005 GCF_056403875.1 Bradyrhizobium sp. P2_E8 | reverse complement strand
GGCCTTCGCGGTCTGCTCGGCCAGCGCCTTGACCTCGGAGGCAACCACGGCAAAGCCGCGGCCGGCCTCGCCCGCGCGCGCCGCCTCGATGGTGGCGTTCAGCGCCAGCAGATTGGTCTGGCCGGCGATGGTGCTGATCAGCTCGACCACGTCGCCGATGCGGGCGGCGGCCTTGGAGAGCTCGCCGACCCGGTCGTTGGTCCTGCTCGCCTGCCCCACGGCCTCGCTGGCAATCCGCGCCGATTCCTGCACCTGGCGGGCGATCTCGCCGACAGAGGAGGAGAGTTCTTCGGTCGCGGACGCAACCGCCTGCACGTTGGCCGAGGCCTCTTGAGAGGCGCTGGCGACCTCGGTGGAGAGGTCCTGGGCCCGCGAAGCGGTCGTGGTCAACGTGCCGGCCGAGGCCTCCAACTCGTTCGACGCCGACGACACGGTATCGACGATCTCGCCGACCGCCTGCTCGAACTGGTCGGCGAGCCGGACCATGTCTTTCTTGCGGCTCTCCGCCTGCCGCGCCTCGACCTCGACCTGCTCCGCGCGCAGGCGCTCGGTGTCGACCATGTTGGTCTTGAACACCTCGATCGCCTTGGCCATGTCGCCGATCTCGTCGGCCTTGCCGCGGCCGGGAATCTCGACCTCGAGATTGCCGCCGGCGAGCAGCCCCATCGCGCGCGTCATCGAGGTCAGAGGACCCACGATGCTGCGGGCGATCAGGAAGGCGACGATCAATCCGAACAGGACGGCGAGGCCGCCCGCGACGGCCTGCACCGAGGTCGTGCCCTCGATCACGGCTTCGGCGGTGGTGCGCGAGTCCTTGTAATCCTTCTTCAGGGCGGTTTCCGCGACCTTGAGCTTGCCGATGCTCTCGACGATGAGCGGCGCGAGGTTCTTGTGGTAGATCTCGTCGGCCTGGAGCATCGCGGCCGACGTCGTCTCGAACGCCGATTTGTAGATTCCGAGCGAGGTCTTCACCGGCGCGAGCGTAGCGCGCAATTCGGTCGCCTGCGGGCTCTTTTCCAGCGCCGTGAGCCGCTGCATGGCCCTGTCCACATTCGTCCTGAAGTTGGCAGGACCCTTGGTGTCGCGCAGGGCAAGGAAACGCCAGTTGGCGATCTGGACGAGAAGCAGCCTGGATTCGAGGTCCGCAACGAGGGCCGCGGTGTCTTCGTCAACGGCCGCGCGCGCCGCATCGACCAGCTTGCCCATCTTGACGGTCAGCTCGTCGCCGCTCGGCAGCAACGTCGCCTTGCCCGTTCTCGCCTCGTTGACGGCGTCACCGAGATTGTCACGCAGGCTTCGCATCCTGGCGATGTCGGTGATCAGATCGTTGTAGAGCTTGCGCCGCTCCTCGGAGGCGGTCCCCTTGGCCCCGACCTGCAACAGCTCGGTCGCCGCGGTTTCCCGTTCGGAGGCTTCCTTCATCGCAGGTTCGCTGGCGTCGTAGATGTAGCGCAGATTGGCCCGCTGGATCGCCTGGAGATGGGTCGAGATCTCCAGAACCCGCGCCGTGCTGTCCGAGAACGCCGAGAGTTTTGCGACCTGATCCTGCACGGCCCGCAAGTTCCAGACGGCGACCACCGCCATCAMCAGACCGACCGCCACCAAGGCCATGAATCCTGCGTACAGGCGTCCCCTGATCCGCAAACGAAATTTCGGCATTCCCACTGTCCACCCAGATGCATGTGAATTCGAGCGGCCGAACGTCCGGCGATCGTCACCGGCCCCCCTGGCAGCCGCGAGTCGCTTCTCGGCGACCTACGCTGCACCGCGACACAATGGAGGACACTCGTTAATTGAACCTTCTGATTCTTCGCGCCTGCGCGCACAGGCCCGCACAAAACCTGCTGATTTTGTCGGCAGTTGCGCAAGGTTTTGGCGCAAGGCCCGCAGGCGCATGCAGATCGCTGCATGCGCCGCCCCGGTGGACGTTCGTCAGGCCGCCCCTGCGTCATTTTGCCAAGCGTTCTCGACCGCTTCCAGCGGAGCCGAGGCAACGCGCCGCGTCCCTTCCGATCCGATTTTTCGCGGCGATCTTATGCAGCTCGTATGCAATCTCCGACCGGGACATCCCGCAGTCCTGCAGCTCCCGTTCGGTCATGGCAGCGAACTGACACCGGGCCCGGGACCGCTCCCGCCGGACCCGCATGATCTCCACCAGCGTCCGCCAGGCCCGCACGACCATCGACGACCGTGACGGACCGGGTCGGTCGGCGGACGCGACGTCGTTCGATCCGGTCAGCTCGCAGCCCTCACGGGTGTTTGCGGAAACGGGCCGAGCGCCCTCTCGGTCAGGATCGAGTCGCAATATTCCCGGATCTCCTTGATCTTGCCGCCCTCCAGGCGAAACACCAGGCAGTAATCGTTGTCGTAGCGCACGCCTTCCGGCGTGACGTTGTCGCCCTTGGCTTCGACCACGACGATGTCGCCATCGGCGATGAAGCGGTGGGCAACGGTGCGCGTCCGGTCGCGCAGGCGGGTGCGCACATAGCCGTGCAGATCGTTGAGGATCGCCTCCTTGCCGGTGAAGGTGCGCGACCAGGAATACTGGCCGGTCACGACCCATCTGGCGTCGTCGGCGAGGCTGGCGGTGAACAATGCGCGGTCGCGCGCGGAAGGATCGGGGTTGGCGGCGGCGGCGAAAATATCCTGCATCAGTTTCTTGTTGGCAGCAGTGCTCATGGCAGCATCTCCGTGTGTGGCCTCGTGGAGATCATCGTCCGCCGATCAGCATTCTTCAAATCGATAGCGAATATGATATCTATTCACCCCATGAATTTGAATTCGCTTGACCTCAACCTGCTGACCGCACTCGACGCGCTGCTGCGCGAGGCCAATGTCAGCCGCGCGGCCATGAGGATCGGCCTGTCACAGCCGGCGACGAGCCACGCATTGCAACGCCTGCGCGACATCTTCGGCGACCCGCTGCTGGTGCGCACCGGCGCGCGCATGGAGCTGACGCCGCGGGCGCAGGCCCTGCGCGCGCCGCTGGCACAGGCGCTCGATCAGGTGCGCGGGCTGTTCGTGCCGGATGAATTCGACGCCGCGCGCAGCGAGCGGCAATTCCGCCTGATGATGCCGGATCTCGCGGTCGAGCTGTTGATGCCGACCTTGATGGAGAAGGTGACGCGGGCCGCGCCCAATGTCCGTGTCGACGTGGTGCCGTGGCGGGGGCCTGCGATCTTCCACGCCGAGTTCGCCCGCACCATCGACCTCGTGATCTCGATCGGCAACGCCTTCAAGGGCTTTCACCGCCATCTGCTCTACACCGACAGCGACGCGCTGGCGGTGCGGCGCGGCCATCCCGTGGGAGCCAAGCTGAGGCGGCGCGAGACGTTCCTGGCCGCGCGCCATGTCGGCGTGATCATCCGGGGCAATAGCGAGGACCTGATCGACACCTGGCTGCGAGCCAAGGGCATCGAGCGGCACATTACCCTCGTCGTGTCAGGCTATCTCGAGGCGCTGCACGTCGCCGCCCGCACCGACCTCGTCGCCTTCGTGCCGCGCCGGCTGATCGCGGCGCTGTCGAAGCAGCTTGGCCTCGTCACCGTGACCCCACCGCTCGACCCCGGCATCGACGAGCAGTTCATGTTCTATCCGACGCGAGCGCAGATGGACCCCGGCTCGATCTGGCTGCGGCGGCTGATGCTGGAGACGGCCGGGACGACAGCGGAGAGTTACCTACGCCTTCTGCGCGTCCATCACCTTGCGTACTGCCGGCCGGTCCGACATCCGCTTGAAGTGATCGGCGATCTTCGGCGTGGCGTTGATGTCGACGCTGTCGCCTTCGAGCCAGGTCGACAGCGTGTAAAGATAGGGATCGCAGATCGTGAACTGATCGCCCATCACCCAGGGTCCCCTGAACATCTTCTGCTCGATCAGGGCGAAGCAGGCGCCCATGGTCTTCGGAACCATCGCCTTCATGTCGGCGAACGAGCTCTCCTGTGTCGCCCAGCGCGCGCCGCGCATCTTGTGCGCATGGTTGATGTGCACGGTCGAACAGAGATAGGAGTTGAACGACTGCACCTGGGCGAAGTCGAAGGGATCGTCGAGCGGCGCGAGCTTCGCCTTGGGAAAGGTCTGCGCGATGTAGGCCAGCATCGCCGGCGTCTCGGTGAGGACGCCGCGGTCGGTCACCAGCGCGGGCACGCGGCCTTTCGGGTTGATGGCGAGATAGTCCGGGCTATTCTGCTGATTGTCCTTGAAGCTCAGCCGCTCGGCCGCGTAGTCGGCGCCGGCCTCTTCCAAGGTGATGTAGGTGGCGAGCGCGCAGGTGCCTGTGGCGTAGTAGAGCTTGAGCATGTCGGACCTCATGGGAAAATTGGAAACTAACGGCTGCCGGCCCCGAGGTCCATAGCACGACATCCTCTTCGCAGTTGCCCACATCCGCCCGCCTGTGCCAAGACGCACACAATTGGAGGGGTTTTTGTCATGACCGTACTCATCGCCGGTGGCGGCATCGGCGGGCTGACGCTTGCGCTCAGCCTGCACGGAATCGGCGTTCCCGTAAAAGTGTTCGAGAGTGTCGCGGAACTGAAGCCGCTCGGCGTCGGCATCAACGTGCTGCCGCATGCGGTGCGCGAGCTGATCGAGCTCGGGCTGATGGACAAGCTCGATGCCAGCGGCGTGCGCACAAGCGAGCTCGCCTACTTCTCCAAGTACGGCAAGCCGATCTGGAGCGAGCCGCGCGGGCTGGAGGCCGGCTACAAATGGCCGCAATTCTCGATCCATCGCGGCACGCTGCAGCAGCTCCTGCTCGACACCGCGATCGAGCGGCTCGGCCGCGACAACATCCTCACCAGCCACCATCTGACCGGCTGGAGCGAAACCGCCGATGGCGTCCGCGCCGATTTCGTCGACAAGGCGACCGGCAAAGCCGCAGGCACTTACGAAGGCGCGATCATGATCGCCGCCGACGGCATCCATTCCGCCGCACGAGAAAAGCTCTATCCCGATGAAGGACCGCCGATCTGGAACGGTCGCATCCTCTGGCGCGGCGTGACGCCGGCAAAGGCATTCCTCACCGGCCGAACCATGATCATGGCCGGGCACGAGATCCTGAAATTCGTCTGCTATCCGATCAGCAAGGTGCCGGATGCGGCGGGCAACCATCTGATCAACTGGGTCGCCGAGCGCCACATGCCGCCGACCTATCAGTGGCGGCGCGAGGACTATAACCGCACCGCGCGGCTGGAGGAGTTCTTGCCGTGGTTCGAGAGCTGGCAGTTCGACTGGCTCGACGTGCCCGGCCTGATCCGGAACTGCCCGCACGCCTATGAATATCCGCTGGTCGACCGCGATCCGGTGTCGCGATGGACGTTCGGCCGCGTCACACTGATGGGCGATGCCGCGCACCCGATGTACCCGATCGGATCGAACGGCGCCTCGCAGGCGATCCTCGATGCCCGCGTCATCACCCGCGAGGTCCTGGCGCATGGCCCGACGCAGGCGGCGCTGCTCGCCTATGAAGCCGAGCGGAGGCCCGCGACCACCGACCTCGTCCTGCTCAACCGCAAGAACGGCCCCGAGCAGGTGATGCAACTGGTCGAAGAGCGCGCGCCCGACGGCTTTGAGGTCGTCACCGATGTGCTGTCGCAGCAGGAGCTGGAAGACATCGCCGCCAATTACAAGCGCGTCGCGGGGTTCCAGGTGGAAGCGCTGAATGCCAAGCCGCCGATCGTGCCGCGGCACGCCGATGCGAGACGCGCGAGCACCTAGGTCGTTGCCCCACACTCCGCCATGCCGTTGACGGGCGCGCGTTACGCGGAGCGACGGCCGCCCAACGTCGACGACATCCGCTTAAGCTTGTTGAGGGCGCGGATAGCGTAACCGAGCCCGACGGGATTGGTCTGGCGCATATTCGAGCAGCATAAAGAAGGCCCACCGCGCCGGTATCATCGCACCACCCGCGCCGCTTCCAGCAGCCGCTCGCTGGCGGTCGCGGTGGCAAGCACGGTGCCATCCTCGGTCATCAGCTTGGCCTCGACGAAGGCGACGGTCTTGCCGAGCTGCGTCACCCTGGCCTCGGCGATGATCGGGCCGGGCTTGGCGGGGCTGAGGAAATTCACGGTCATGCTGATGGTGGTGGTGTAGAGCCGGCCCTCGCTCATCACCAGCACGGCGGGGCCCATGGTGTCGTCGAGCATGGCCGAGAGCATGCCGCCCTGGATGAAGCCCGCTGGATTGCAGAATTCGGGCTTGCCCTCGAAACCGAGCTTGATCCAGCCCTCCTCCGGACGGGCATCGAGCAGGCGCCAGCCCAGCAGCTCGGCGCAAGGCGGCCTGGGAAAGTTGTCGAGCGCGGTCTTGACCATCGGGGAGCCTCCGTGTCGCCCCTGTTAACGCGGCCCTGCTGACAGCATGGTGTCAGGAGGATGCGGCCGGCGGAAGGTCCAATCCGTGCGCGATCACCTTGCGCATGACGTTGGGCAGTGCTTCCCCGGCCAGCGTCGCGATCGGCACCCAGCGCATGCCCGCGGGTGCCCGCGTGCGGGCTTCGGCCTTGGCGGTATAGACCACCAGTTCCAGCGGAAAATGCGTGAAGACGTGGGTGACGACGCCCACCCTGCGCTGCCAGCGCGACAGTCCCTTCAGCGCGGGCGCCTGCTGCTTCGCCGTCGCGTCCTCCTGACCGGCGAGCCAGTCCGAGCCCGGCACTTCCGTCATGCCCCCCAGCAAACCCTTTTCGGGCCGGCTGCGGACCAGCAGCTCCTCGCCGCGCGTCACCACGAAGGCAGCGCCCCRCCGCAACGTCCCGCTCTTCTTCGGCGCCTTGCGCGGAAACGTCTCCTGCGTTCCCTGTGCCCGCGCCAGGCAATCCTCATTGAGCGGACACAGCGAACAGGCCGGCTTCTTCGGCGTGCAGATCGAGGCGCCCAGATCCATCAGCGCCTGCGCGCTGTCGCCCGCGCGAGACGTCTCGTCGCCGGTGCCGGAATCGGCAAGGAGCGTCGCCGCCAGTTGCTGGATCAGCGGCTTGGCCTGCGGCAGCTCCTCCTCGACCGCGAACAGGCGCGACACCACGCGCTCGATATTGCCGTCGACCGGCATGGTGCGGCGATCGAAGGCGATCGCCGCGATCGCAGCCGCGGTGTATGGCCCGATGCCCGGCAGCGCGCGCAGCCCCTCCTCGGTGTCGGGAAAGACGCCGCCATGCTCGCGCGTCACCGCGACCGCGCAGGCATGGAGATTGCGCGCACGGGAGTAATAGCCGAGCCCCGCCCACATCCGCAGCACGTCGTCCTGCGAGGCCCGGCCGAGCGCCGTGACGTCAGGCCAGCGCGCGACGAATTTTTCGAAATAGGGCCCGACCGCCTTCACCGTGGTCTGCTGGAGCATGATCTCCGACAGCCAGACCCGGTAAGGGTCCGACACCTCGCCGAGCCCGGCCCGCCAGGGCAATCGGCGGCGGTGGCGGTCGTACCATTGGAGGAGCAGCGTCGGACGCGACGACACTTCCGGCTGCACCGGTTCCGGCTTGGCCTTGAGGACAGATCTCGGGCTCATCCCCTCAGTGTAACGAGGTCACGCCAATCTCTCCACGTCATGCCCGCGCTCGTCGCGGGCATCCACGTCTTTCTTCCGCGAAGAACGTGGATGGCCGGGACATAGGCGAGCGGAAGCGACGCCGTCCTTCGGACGGCTATGCCGGCCATGATAGCGAAGCGCCTGTGGCTCGCGCTTCGAGGTGGTATAAGGCCCGATGTCCAAATTCCCCCCAAAGCCCGGCCCCATCAGCGCCAAGCCGCTGTCGCTGCTGCTCAACGACGTCTTTGCCGAAGCATATGCCAAGCAGGGCTTTGCCGCGCGCGAGTTGGTGACGCGGTGGGCGCAGATTGCCGGGCCGGAGATCGCGGCCCATGCCGAGCCGCTCAAGATGCAATGGCCGCGGCCGGTGGAGGGCCAGCCGCAGGAGCCGGCGACGCTGGTGCTGCGGGTCGAGGGGCCGATGGCGCTGGAGATCCAGCATTCCGCGGATGTGATCCTGGAACGGGTGAACCGCTTCTTCGGCTGGAGCGCGGTCGGCAAGCTCGCCTTCCGCCAGGCCCCACTGTCCCGCGTCCGGCGGCCAGCGCGGCCCGGCCCGCCAGACCCCAAATCGGTGGCCAAGGTGGAGGAGAGCCTGGGCGACATCGAAGATGAACAGCTCAAGTCGGCACTGGCGCGGCTCGGCGCCGCCATCAAGCGAAATTGAGCCTCATTTCGCGGCCAATCTGGACCGGTTCCTGCGGCCCGCCATTGCCTCAAACCACGTTTCAAGCTAGCGACAGGCCGCCCAAACGGGAACCTTGATAAGGACCTTGGGGCAAGACCACGCCAATTCGGGAGCCGACCTTGATCATCACCCGCCGCGCCTTCACCACGATGCTGTCGCTGACCGGGCTTGCCGCGGTCGCCGGGTTCTCCCCCTTGCGGTTGATCTCCGAAGCCATGATCCCTGAAGCCATGGCGCAGGCCGCCGGCGATGTGGCGAAGCCGGTGTCGCTGCCCGACATGGCGCTCGGCCCGAAGGACGCCGCCGTCACCATCACCGAATATGCCTCGATGACCTGCCCGCACTGCGCGGCCTTCAACGAGCAGGTGTTCCCCAAGATCAAGTCCGAATACATCGACACCGGCAAGGTGCGTTACATCTTCCGCGAGTTCCCGCTCGACATCAAAGCCGCCGCCGGCTCGATGCTGTCGCGCTGCATCGCCAATGGCGATGCGCCGAAATACTTCGCGGTCACCGACATGCTGTTCCGCCAGCAGAACGACTGGGTGATGAAGAACACCACCGAGACCTTGACGCGGATCGGCAAGCAGGCCGGCCTCACCCAGCAGCAGGTCGAAGCCTGCCTGAAGGACCAGGCGCTGCTCGACAAGATCGCCGCCGACCAGAAATACGCCAGCGACATTCTCAAGGTCGATTCGACGCCGACCTTCTTCATCAACGGCGAGAAGATCAAGGGCGAGACCTCGTTCGAGGAATTCGCCAAGAAGATCAATCCGCTGCTGAAGAGCTGATT
>NZ_JBFUES010000505.1:0-5358 GCF_056403875.1 Bradyrhizobium sp. P2_E8 | reverse complement strand
CCGGTGGACCGTCGGGGAGGGTGAGGTGCGCGGCCTGAACTGGAGCACCCGGTGCTCCTCATCAGAGCTTATGGGCCGCTGGGATTTCATGGGGCGAGGATCACTCCGAAGCAGCGATTTTTTGATAGCACAGGTGGTGAACGCGTTGCAGAAAATCTTCTCAACGCGTACGTGCATTGCGCTTTTGCACGACCTCTTCGTGAGGGCCCGCGACGGATCGCGGAAGCGGTCGTCATGCCGGCGTGAGGACGCGGGGGGTGCGTTGCAACACCAGCCATGGCGCCTGCCGCGCCTGGTCCCGCGAACATCGGCTTGTGATCTTCCTGTCCGGGCCGAACGCATTTTGTCGCCGCCGCGCCCATGGCATAATCCATGGGAACCTGGACGACCGGTTGCATCAATGTGAGAGGGCCCTTCGACCATGACCACGAACGCGCGCGAGCCGAGAGTGCATCCGGTGCCGATCCTGTCGCTTCGGCCGACGCAGATGACGGTCGGCATGCGCGAGGTCAAGGAGAAGCGCAAGCGCTGGCGCGAGCACGACCGCAGGAAGCAGGCCGATCTGCTCGGCAAGCACATGATCCCCGTCGTGTACGGGCCGGACGAGCGCTACTACGTGATCGACCATCATCATCTCGGCCGCGCATTGCACGACGAGGGCGTCAAGGAGGTGCTGGTGACCGTCGTCGGCGACCTCAGGATGGTCGAGCGCGAGGCCTTCTGGGGCGTGATGGACAACAAGCGCTGGGTCTACCCTTACGATTCCAAGGGGGAGAGGCGGCAGTTCCRGGACCTGCCGAAATCGGTTGCCGATCTCAAGGACGATCCTTTCCGCAGCCTTGCCGGCGAGCTCCGCCGCCTGGGCGGCTTCGCCAAGGACACCACGCCGTTCTCCGAATTCCTGTGGGCGGACTTTCTGCGCCGTAAACTGTCGCGCAAGGCGGTGGATGCCGATTTCGACAAGGCGCTCGAGAAGGCCATGTCCGCGGCCAAGAGCAAGGATGCGATCTATCTGCCCGGCTGGTGCGGGCCGGCGTCGGACGATTAGGCGCGGGCGCTCACATCAATCGCGTTGGAAGATCTTGGCGCCGGGGTAGACGCGCCGGGCGTACGTGACGACCAGCGCGCGGTCCTGGGTTTCCAGGAAGGGCGTTCGGATCTGACACGATCCGACAATGAGATGCCACAGACCATTGAGCTTCCGGATGACGACGTTCATTTGAGTATTCCTCGAAGACTCTGCATTCCAGCGCAGTCTTGCGATTCACGATCGCGACCGCAGGCGTAAAATTCCCAACGCCGCTCCCGTTCCGCTGCAAGACACTGCACCCTTGTTAGTTGGTTACGGCATGCGGCCCTGTGAGCCTGATCTCATCACAGCTACTTGAGCGAAATCATTTTCCGCACCCATGAAACCATCCTGAAACAGAACCGTCCCAACTGTTGGGGGTAGTCGAGCTCACACAGGAGGCCGAGATGCGCCGTCTGGTTTTCGGAATTGCCTTGCTCGCCGTTGCCTCAGCAGGCATCTCGGCGTCGTTCGCCGCAGTTCACCACGCCAAGACGTTGACGTTTTCCGAGCGCTTTGCCCCGGCGCTCGAGTTGATGGCGAAGCGATAGCGGCGTAGCGCGTCGCAGCCGCGGGCCGATCACTTTGGGTGTTGCGGTCCCGGCGAGGACAGCAGGCGCTCCATCTCCGCGGCGGCTTCGCCGTCGCGTGCCTTCTGCAACAGCGTGTGGCGCTCGGCGCCGGCCGGGAGCTTTCTGGCGGCGGCGCGGGCCTCTTGCGTGAACTTGTCCAGGCGCTCCTGGAGCGACAGAGCCGGTCGCGTGCGGTTGCGTTTCTTGGTCATGGTTTGGCCTTTCCGACACACCGAGCCAACCATGTGGACGCGAGCGGCGTCCTTAACTTTTGTTGGAACCCGCGGCGCGGATCGCGGGTTTCATTCCAGCCGGCGCCCAGCGCCATGATTCGAATTCATGCGAACGGAGCGACTTCGCGTGCCCAGCGATACGATCCGTGCTGCGCTTGTCAGGCGTTTGCGCATCTCTTCCGGCATCTCGGAGGAGGATGTCAGGGAAATCGAAGCGCTTCCGATCGCGGTGAGACAGTATCCGGCGGAAACGCCCGTGGTGAGAGATGGCGAGCGGGCCACCGAATGCTGCCTGATTGTCGAGGGATTTTGCGCACGCTCCAAGACGATCGCGAGCGGGAAGCGACAGATTCTCTCACTGCACATTCCCGGCGAGATCCCGGACCTGATGAGCCTGTTCCTGCACGTGATGGACCATGAGCTCTCGACGTTGACGGCGTGCACGCTGGGCTTCATCAGCCACGATACGCTGCGAAGATTGCACCAACGCAGGCCGGTCGTCGCCGAGATGTTTTGGCGGGACACGCTGATCGACGCCGCGATGTTTCGCGAATGGATCGTCAATGTCGGCCAGCGTCCGGCGCCTGCGCGCCTCGCCCATGTCATGATCGAGCTGCGCGAGCGCCTCAGGGTCATCGGTCGCGTGGACGACGAAAATTTCGAGATGCCGCTGACCCAGGAGCAGATCGGCGAAGCCCTGGGGATCACGGCGGTCCACGCCAACCGGGTGATCAAGCAGTTGCGCCAGGATGGCATCGTCGAATTTCAGCGTGGCCGCGTCACCGTACTCGACGAGGCTCGATTTTTGGAACTCGCGGATTTCGACGGTCGTTATCTCCACCAGTCGCCGACGCTTTGAGTCGCCCGATGCCGCAATTCCATTTCGAGGGGACGCCGTTCCTGAAAGTGTCGATTATGCTGGATGTCGAGGAAGCCGAGGCGGCAGACCGGGTCGAACGTGCGGCCCAACGGCGCAGGTGAATTTGACGTATCGCAAACCGACGTCGGTGCCGGCCGCTAAGGTCCGCCGGCATGACAGCCGAACCAGCATTGCGCTCCCGCCTCGCCAGATGGGCTCCGGATCATGCCGACCTGGAGACACGACGATGAGCCTGATCCTTCGCATTCTGTTTGTCATCGCCGGAGCCATCACGGCGCTGTTCGTTGCGCGTGATGCGCTGAACTTCACCATCATCCAGACCTTCGTCGCCATACTGCTCGTGACGGCCGTCCTGCTCGCCGGAAGTCTCTGGAGCCTGCGGCGGAAGACGTGAGCGGCACGGAAGCCACGAGACCGGCCGGGCTGAGCGAGGCCGAGGCCCGGGCGCGGCTGGAAGAAGACGGCGCCAACGAATTGCCTCGGCCCGAACGACGCAGTCCCCTGCGCATCGTCATGGAAGTGCTGCGCGAGCCGATGCTCGTGCTGCTGCTCTGTGGTGGGCTGGTCTACCTCGTGCTCGGCGATCTCAGGGAAGCGCTGATCCTTCTGGTCTTCGGTGCGATGTCRATCGTGATCACGGTGGTGCAGGAGACCCGGACCGAGCGCGTGCTGGAAGCCTTGCGCGACCTGAGCAGCCCGCGCGCGCTCGTGGTGCGGGATGGTGCGCGTCGACGCATCGCGGGCCGCGAGGTCGTGCGCGGCGATCTTCTCGTTCTTGGCGAAGGGGACCGCATTCCGGCCGACGCCGCGCTGGTGGACGCACGCGATCTGCAAATCGACGAGTCGCTGCTGACCGGCGAGTCGGTGCCCGTCCGCAAGCAGGTCGCCGACAAGGCCGCGTCAGCCGATCACCGGCCGGGCGGCGAGGATCAGCCCTTCGTGTATTCCGGTTCTCTCATCGTGCGCGGCGAGGGGCTGGCGCTGGTGGAGGCCACCGGCCCGCGCAGCGAGATCGGGAAGATCGGGCTGTCGCTGCGCGGCTTGCAGGCCGAGCCGCCCCGGCTTCAGCAACAGACCGCAAGACTGGTGCGGCTCTGCTTCCTCGGCGGCGCCGTGGTCAGCCTGGCGGCCATCGCGCTCTACGGAGTCTTGCGTGGGGATTGGCTGCAAGCGCTGCTTGCGGGCATCGCCATCGGCATGGCGATGCTGCCGGAAGAATTTGGCGTCGTGCTCACCGTCTTCATGGCGATGGGAGCCTGGCGGATTTCACAAGCCCGCGTCCTGACGCGGCGAGCCGCCGCCATCGAGGTCCTCGGTTCTGCGACCGTCCTGTGCACCGACAAGACCGGGACACTGACGCAGAACCAGATGTCCGTCGCCGAGCTGCGGCTGCTCGGCGGGGCACGCATGCGTCCAGAGACGGCCGGGCGGGATGATGCGAGGCCCGAATTTGCCGAGCTGGCGCGTTGCGGTGCTCTGGCGAGCTCTCCGGAGCCGTTCGACCCGATGGAGAAGGCTCTGCATCTGTTCGCGCATGCCGTCTTAGACGATGCGCCGGATGGCGAGCGGACGCTGGCGCATAGCTACGGTCTGCGCCCCGAACTGCTGGCCATGACGCAGGTCTGGCGGATAGCCGGCCGGGCGGACCTCCTCGCATGCGCCAAGGGGGCGCCCGAGGCGATTGCGAGGCTGTGCAGGATGAATGCTGCCGATCAAGAATCGGTGCGCGATGCCGCCAGCGCGATGGCGAAGGACGGGCTTCGCGTGCTGGGGGTGGCCGTTGCCGTGTGCGATGACGCGGCACTCCCGCCGTCGCAGGAGGCTTTCGCGTTTCAATTTGTCGGCCTGGTCGGGCTTGCCGATCCGCTGCGGCCCCATGTCCCGGAGGCGGTTGGCGAATGCCGCGCGGCGGGAATCCGCGTCGTCATGATCACGGGCGATTATCCGGCAACAGCCGTTGCCATCGCGAGCCAGGCCGGGCTCGATGTTCGTGACGTCATGACCGGCGATCAGGTCAGGCTGGCGGACGATTCGGAGCTCGCGGGACGCGTCGGGCATGTGAACGTGTTCGCCCGGGTCTTGCCGGAACAGAAGCTGCGCATCGTCCAGGCGATGAAGCTCAACGGCGAGATCGTGGCGATGACCGGCGACGGCGTCAACGACGCGCCCTCGCTCAAGGCCGCCCATATCGGCATCGCGATGGGAGGGCGTGGGACCGACGTCGCGCGTGAGGCGTCGGGGATCGTCCTGCTCGACGACGATTTCGGTTCGATCGTGTCGGCCATTCGTTTGGGCCGCCGCATCTACGACAATCTGCGCAAGGCAATGGCCTTCATCTTCGCCGTTCATGTCCCGATCGCCGGACTTGCGCTATTGCCTCTGGTCTTCGGGTTGCCGCTGATCTTCAGTCCGGTGCATATCGCGTTTCTGGAGCTGATCATCGACCCCGTCTGCGCGCTGGTGTTCGAGGCGGAGCGGGGCGAGCGCGATGCGATGACGCGTCCGCCGCGACGGCCTGATTCCGAGCTTTTTTCATGGGCATTGGTTGGCTGGAGCGTGCTTCAGGGCGCTCTCGCATTTGCCCTGACCGCCATCATCTTCGTC
>NZ_JBFUES010000504.1:0-5363 GCF_056403875.1 Bradyrhizobium sp. P2_E8 | reverse complement strand
CGGGGAGCTAGGCCAGTGGCCCAGGCGGCACGGCATCGGGAGACCTGCCATACCCTCCCCGCCCTTCGCAAAAGCGGGATTTCCGTGCTAGGACACCGCCTTAGCAGAAGGTTGAAAACCCCATGGCCGCCCCCCTCAAAGCCGTTGACGGCAATGCCGATCTCCAGGCGCTGATGTCCGATCTCGCCACCCGTGCCCGCGCTGCCGCGCGTGTGCTGGCGCTGGCGCCGCCGGAGCAGAAGAACCGGGCGCTCGAGGCCATGGAGCGGGCGATCCGCGCGAACGCGGCGACGATTCTCGCCGCCAATGCCGAGGACGTTGCGGAGGCGCGCGCCTCCGGCAATGCGACCTCCTCCTTCATCGACCGCCTGACGCTCACATCGGCGCGGGTCGAATCCATGGCCGAGGGTATCGGCATCGTGCGCGGCATCGCCGATCCGGTCGGACTCGTCACCGAGAGCTGGCAGCGGCCGAACGGCATGACCATCGAGCGCGTGCGCGTGCCGCTCGGCGTCGTCGGCGTAATCTTCGAAAGCCGGCCGAACGTTGCAGCCGATGCCGGCGTGCTGTGCCTGAAGTCGGGCAATGCCGTGATCCTGCGCGGCGGCTCGGACAGTTTTCGTTCGTGCCGCGCCATCCATGAATGCCTGGCGCAGGGCCTGCGCGAAGCGGGCCTCCCCGAAGCCGCGATCACGCTGGTGCCGACGCGCGACCGCGCGGCGGTCGGCATGATGCTGTCGGGGTTGAACGGCGCGATCGACGTGATCGTGCCGCGCGGAGGCAAGAGCCTCGTCGCGCGGGTCGAGCAGGAGGCGCGCGTGCCGGTGTTCGCGCATCTCGAAGGTGTCAACCACGTCTATGTCGATGCCAGCGCCGACCTCGCCATGGCGAAGTCGATCGTGCTCAACGCCAAGATGCGGCGCACCGGCGTCTGCGGTGCGGCCGAGACGCTGCTGGTCGATCGCGCAGCTGCCGCAACGAGCCTGAAGCCGCTGGTCGAGATGCTGATCGAGGCCGGCTGCGAAGTGCGCGGCGACGATGCCGTGCAGAAGACCGATGCGCGGGTCAAGCCTGCCAGCGAGGACGATTGGGACACCGAATATCTCGACGCGATCATCGCGGCGAAGGTCGTGGACGGCGTCGACGGCGCGATCGCGCATATCCAGAACCACGGCTCGCATCACACCGACGCGATCGTGAGCGCGGATGAGACTGCCGCGAAGAAATTCCTGAGCGAGGTCGATTCCGCGATCGTGCTGCACAACGCCTCGACGCAGTTCGCCGATGGCGGCGAGTTCGGCTTCGGTGCCGAGATCGGCATCGCCACCGGCCGCTTTCACGCCCGTGGTCCAGTCGGCGCCGAGCAGCTCACGAGCTTCAAATATCGCGTCCACGGCACAGGTCAGACGCGGCCGTAAGTCATGTCGCGAGGCGTGGGGCATTGAGTAACAATTTCGTCGCGCCACGTTTCTTCGCGCAGGCCATTCCGCCCTACACCGAAGGCATGCGCGTCGGCCTGCTCGGCGGCTCGTTCAATCCGCCGCACCAGGCCCATCGCGCGATCAGCCAGTTCGCGCTGAAGCGATTGCAACTCGATCGCGTGTGGTGGCTGGTGACGCCGGGCAATCCGCTGAAGGAGAACGGCAATCTGCACGAGCTCGGCGCGCGCATGCAGGCCGCGCGCGATGTCGCCAGCGATTCCAGGATCGAGGTGAGCTGTCTCGAATCCGTCATTCGCACCCGCTACACTATCGACACGATCAACACCTTGCGCCGCCGCCTCTCGGGCTTGCGCTTTGTCTGGATCATGGGCGCCGATAACCTCGCTCAATTCCACCGTTGGCAGCACTGGCGGCGCATCGCCGACCAGGTGCCGATTGCGGTCATCGATCGCCCGCCGCAGAGTTTTCGTGCCCTCGCCTCGCCCGCCGCTCAGGCGCTTGCGCGCTATCGCCTGCCCGAGAGTGAGGCGGCATTGCTTGCGGATCGGCCGGCGCCGGCCTGGGTCTTCCTGACGGGATTGAAGCTGAACCTGTCCTCGACGGGCTTACGGAACCCGGACGGGAGCTGGAAAGGTCCGAAGTGAGACGGAGTGTGTGGATGGAGTGTGGGCTTGGGGCTCTCTGGCATATTGAAACCCTTAACCCCACATGATGTAGTGTAACCAGTGAGGGCCGGATTCGGCTCTCGCGATACAGTGAAAGGAATGGTCCCTGGCCACATCTGTATTGTCCAAGTCTGTTTTACCCAAGGTTGCTAAGCCTACGCGTAAAACATCGACCAAAGCTGCGGCCTTGAAGGCGCAACCCGACGCCGACAAGACGCTGAGCCTGATCCTCTCCCGCCTCGAGGATATGAAGGCGGAAGAGACGGTCACCATCGACCTTCGCGGCAAATCGGCGTATTCCGACTACATGATCGTCACCACGGGCCGGGCCAACCGGCACGTCGGCGCGATCGCGGAAAACGTCACGAAAAGCCTCAAGGAAAACGGCATCAAGAGCATCCACGTCGAGGGCTTGCCCAATTGCGACTGGGTGCTGATCGATTCCGGCGATGTGATCGTGCACGTGTTCAGACCCGAGGTCCGCGAGTTCTACAATCTCGAGAGATTGTACACGCAGGGCCCAGGGGCGGCGAAGGCGATCTAGGCTCACTGAGCCGATTTCGAATCGGCTGACGCGCATGCTAGCGTCGTGCGCGCGCATATTGCGCGCGGTCTTGAAAACGCGACCCTGAAGATATCATGCGTGTTGCTGTCATTGCGGTGGGCCGGCTGAAGCAGGGCCCCGAACGGGAGCTTGCCGACCGCTATTTCGAGCGGTTCGACGAGGCCGGCCGCAAGCTCGGATTCCGCGAGCTGTCGATCCATGAAATCCCCGAGAGCCGCGCGCGCGACACCGCGACGCGGATGGCCGAAGAGGCTGCGGCGATCTCCGCGCATATCCCGGACAAGTCGATCCTGGTGGCGCTGGACGAACGCGGCCAGAATCTCGATTCAACCGTATTCGCACGGCATCTCGGGCGCTGGCGCGACGAGGGTGCCGGTCATACTATCTTCGTGATCGGAGGGGCGGACGGACTTTCGCCCGAATTGCGCCGTAAGGCCAAGCTCGCGATCGCGTTCGGCTCTGCGACCTGGCCGCACCAAATGGTCCGCGTCATGCTTCTGGAACAGCTTTATCGGGCCGCCACCATCCTGGCCGGCCACCCCTATCACCGCGCGTGATCCGCGCCACAACGAGCACCTTTGCCTAGAGCGATGCGAGCGCCTGTTCTCAACCTGCTGCTGATCGCTGGCCTCACGGGCGCAAGTGTCTTGGACGCAAGTGTCTTGGACGCAAGCCTCGCGCAAGCTCAGACGCCGCCGGCACCGCAGACCGCAGCCGTCTCGCCCGATGAGATCAAGCAGCGCGAGCAGGAGCTGGAGGCCGCGCGCGCCAGACAAAAGAGCGCGGAAGAGGCGCAGGCCAAGCTCAAGGCCGAGATCACCTCGCTCGGCCAGGACCGCACCCAGCTCAACCAGCAGCTGATCGACACCGCCGCCAATGTGCGCGCCGTCGAGACCAAGATCGACGAAGCCGAAGCGCGGCTGAAGACGCTGAACGGCCGTGAGCAGCAGATGCGCACGTCACTTGATTCGCGCCGCGCCGACATCGTCGAGGTGCTGGCGGCCTTGCAGCGCGCCGGCCGKCGCACGCCGCCGGCGCTGCTGGTGCGGCCCGAAGATGCGCTGCAATCGCTGCGCACGGCAATGCTGCTCGGCGCCGTMGTGCCGGAATTGCGCGGCCGCGCCGAAAAGATCGCGAGCGAGCTCGGCGAGCTCGTGGCTCTGCGCAAGAACATCGCCACCGAACGCGATCAGCTCGCCTCCGACCGCGACAGGGTCCGCAGCGACCAGAGCCGGCTCGCCGCCCTGGTCGACGAGCGGCAGCGCCAGCAGGCCGCGCGCGAAAAGGACCTGGATGCCGAGAACTCGCGCGCCATCATGCTTTCAAGGCAGGTCGGCGATCTCCAGGGGCTGATCACCAAGATGGAGCAGGACCTGCAAAGTGCCGCCAAGGCGGCCGAGAAGGCGGCTGAGGCCGCCAGGCAGGCCGAGGCAAAGGCGGCCGCCAGCGCCAAGTCCGGCCCGGCCGCTTTCAAGGACCGCTCCCGGACCACCCCCGCAATCGCCTTCGCGTCCGCCAAGGGCCTGCTGCCTCTTCCGGTTAACGGTAACAAGATCAGGGACTTTGGCGGTTCCGATGGGGTCGGCGGGGTCCAGAAGGGCATTTCGCTCGCGACCAAGCCCGGCTCCCAGGTCACGACGCCGTGTGACGGCTGGGTAGTCTATGCCGGCCCGTTCCGCAGCTATGGACAACTCTTGATCCTCAACGCCGGGGGCGGGTATCATGTCCTGATCGCCGGGATGGAGCGCATTTCGGTCAACATCGGACAGTTTGTGCTCACGGGGGAGCCGGTCGCGACCATGGGGTCGACATCTCAAGTCGCCTCCATTCTCGCCACGAACGCGAGTCAACCTGTGCTGTATGTCGAGTTCCGCAAAGACGGGACTCCAATCGATCCAGGCCCATGGTGGGCCGCAAATGAAGGCGAGAAGGTTCGCGGATGATGCGCAAGACTTCAGTTATCCTCCTCAGCGCCGCCACCGGTGCGGCGCTGACGCTGTTCGTGACCCAGCCGCGCGCGGTCTTCATGGGCTCCAGCGCGCGAGCCGCCACCGCGGACACCTATCGCCAGCTCAATCTGTTCGGCGACGTCTTCGAGCGCGTGCGCTCCGACTATGTCGAGAAGCCCGACGACACCAAGCTGATCGAATCCGCCATCAGCGGCATGCTTACCGGCCTCGATCCGCATTCGAGCTACATGGACGCCAAGAGCTTCCGCGACATGCAGGTGCAGACCCGCGGTGAGTTCGGCGGCCTCGGCATCGAGGTCACGATGGAGGACGGCCTGATCAAGGTTGTCTCGCCGATCGACGACACGCCGGCCTCGCGCGCCGGCATCATGGCCAACGACATCATCACCAATCTCGACGACGAAGCGGTGCAGGGCCTGACCCTGAACCAGGCGGTCGAGAAGATGCGCGGTCCGGTCAACACCAAGATCAAGCTCAAGATCATCCGCAAGGGCCAGGACAATCCGCTCGACGTCACCTTGGTGCGCGACAACATCCGCGTCCGCTCGGTGCGCGCCCGCATCGAGGCCGACGACATCGGCTATATCCGGATCACCACCTTCAACGAGCAGACCACCGAAGGCCTGAAGCGCGAGGTCGCCAACCTCTCGAATCAGATCGGCGACAAGCTGAAGGGCTACATCATCGACCTCCGCAACAACCCGGGCGGCCTGCTCGAGGA
>NZ_JBFUES010000503.1:0-5378 GCF_056403875.1 Bradyrhizobium sp. P2_E8 | reverse complement strand
TGTGATGCACCGAGAGCGGGGGCCGATCCTCGTCGAGACAGACATTCAAGGGATCATCGGCCGCATGCGCAGCACTGGCCGCGAGGATCGCGGCGAGGCTCCAGGCGGCGAGCCAGCGCCTCATGGCTTCCTCCGGCTCGAGATGAAGACCCAGAGATCACCGATCTCGTCGTCGCTGAGGATATCGCCCCAGGGCGGCATCTTGTTGTTCTTGCCGTTCTTCACGGTGGTGATGAAGCGCGTCTTGTCGTCGGGAAAGGCGCGCAGGTCCGGCGTGATGGTGCCGGAGTTCATCATGTTGGGACCGTGGCAGTGCGAGCACTTTGAAGCATAGGTCGACTTGCCAAGGTCGATCTGTGCCTGCACGGGATTGCCGGTTGCGTCTTCCGCGGCACAAACGGTCGCCGCAAGCGCGACCGTCAGCACCGCGACGGTGGCGATGGTCGCCACCGTCTTGTGAGCTACGTCCTTCAGCATCGTGCCGTGGTTACTGCTTGACTGCAAAGACCCACAGCGAGCCGCCGGGCGGCACCTTGGCAAGCCGCTCGTCGCCGGAGAACAGCGAGTACACGCCGCCATAGCCGCTGGTGACGGCAACGTACTGGACGCCGTCCTGCTGCCACGTCACCGGCTGCCCCTCGATGCCGGAGCCGGTCTGGAACTGCCAGAGCTTCTTGCCGGTGTCGGCGTCGAAGGCCTCGAACTCGCCGGTCAGCGCGCCCGAGAACACGACGCCGCCCGCGGTCGACAGCACGCCCGAGAAGCGCGGGATGTCGCTCGGCGCTTCCCACTTGGCCTTGCCGGTCATGGGATCGATCGCCTTCAGATGACCGCGCGGGCCGTCACCCCATTCCCAGAGATCGGTGAGGTCCATGCCGAGATACCATTCGCCCTGCTTGAAGGTGACGGGCTCGGTCTTGTACCTGCCGCCGAAGGCGAGCGTGTTGGCGTAGGCAAGGCCGGTCTGCGGATTGAACGACATCGGCTCCCAGTTCTTGCCGCCGAGGATCGACGGATAGACCGTGACCTTCTTGCCCTCGCGCGCGTCCTTCGAAACGTCGGTCTCGATGGGGCGGCCCGTCTTCATGTCGATGCCGGTTGCCCAATTCACCTTCACGTAAGGATTGGCCGCGAGCAGCTTTCCGTTGGTGCGATCGAGCACGTAGAAGAAGCCGTTGCGGTTGGCATCCATCAGCACCTTGGTAGGCTTGCCCTCGACATTCATGTCGGCGAGGACCATCTCGGCCACGCTGTCATAGTCGAACGGATTGTTCGGCGAGAACTGGTAGTGCCACTTGATCTTGCCGGTCTTGGGATCCATCGCCAGCACGGAGCAGGTGTAGAGGTTGTCGCCGGGGCGCACCGCCGAGTTGAACGGGCCGGGATTGCCGATGCCCCAATAGACCGTGTTCAGCTCGGGATCGTAGGAGCCGGTGATCCAGGTCGAGCCGCCGCCGAGCTTCCACGTGTCGCCCTTCCAGGTGTCGCCACCGGGCTCGTCGGGCGAGGGGATCGAATGGGTGCGCCACAGATGCTTGCCCGTCGCCGGATCCCAGCCGTCGATGAAGCCGCGGGTGCCGAACTCGGCGCCGGAGATGCCGGTGATGACGACGCCGTCGGCGACCAGCGGGGCCACCGTCATCGAATAGCCTTCCTTGATGTCGGCCGCCTTCTGCCGCCACAGCTCCTTGCCGTCCTTGGCGTCGAGCGCGATCACGTTGGCGTCGAGGGTGGTGCGGAACACCTTGCCGTCGTAGAGCGCGGCGCCGCGGTTGATGATGCCGCAGCAGACGATGCGCGGCGTCTCGGCGGGATACTCTATCTTGCTCTTCCAGATCTGCTTGCCGGTCTTGGCATCGACCGCCATGGTCGCGTTGTGCGAGGTCACGTAGATCACGCCCTGGTACACCAGCGGCTGCGATTCCTCGCTGCGATCGTCGTTGAAGGAGTAGTTCCAGACCGGGACGAGGTTCTTGACCGTGTCCTTGTTGATCTGCTTCAGGGTCGAGAAGCGCTGGAGATTGTAGCCCATCCCGTAGTTGAGAACGTTCGATGTATCGGTCGCACCCTTGACCAATTGCTCGGTGGTCTGGGCGTCTGCATACGTTGATGCAAGCATGACGAGGCTCGCGGCCATCGCAAAGCGTTTCATCCGTTCCTCCCAATATGCGCGCCTTTTGACGCTGCGACAGCAACACTCCGCCGGAATGCAAAACGCGTCAATACGAAAGTCGTAATCGAGACGCCGATATGTTAGACGGCAGGTGCCGGTCACCTGACGGAAACCTTACAGGCGCCTCTCACTTGTGCGCAGGCGCTGGAAAAATTCCGTGGCATGAAGCGGTGCCGAGCGCAGGCCGCCGGGTTAGGGCAGTCTGGTTCCGCGAGTTGTGCGGCGCGCAGGTTGCAATTCCGGACTTGAACCGGGGCTTGCTTGTGGACTTATGTCGTTTCGATCCCGCTCGAATCGGGGCTCTTGGTCAGGGAGGTTTTGATGATTTCGCGTCGCTCTGTTGCGCTTGCGCTCACGATTGCACTGCTGTCCGGTCCGGCGTGGTCGGCCTCCGGCAACGCGATCAAGATGTTCGATACCGACAATGACGGCACGCTCGATCTTGCCGAGGTGAAGAAGGCGGCCGCTGCATTGTTCGCCAAGCTCGATCCCGATCGCGACGGCACGCTGGATGCCCGCGAGCTGCGCGGACGATTGACGGCCAAGGAACTCGCAGCAGCCGATCCCGATCATGATGGGACTCTCACGCTCGACGAATATCTGTCGGTGGTGGAGCAGCGCTTCAACGCCGCCAATCCGGACAAGGACGGGACGCTGGATGCGAAGGAATTGAACTCGCGCGCCGGCCGCGCGCTGCTGCGCCTGTTGCGCTGAGAGCGGCAGTGCTTGACTGGGAGCGAAGGTGATTTGCCCGAGAGGGAAATTCGCGGGCTAAATGCGACAGTTCGCTGTATCTGCCGTTCAATTCCAGGCTTGCGCTGCTCCTGACGCAGCCCTAGGTTTTGCCCCGCGCGATGTCGCGCTCAATACCTTGGGAGACCCCGGATGGCTTGGAAAGCTCCGAAGATCGTGGAAGTGCCGGTCGGCATGGAAATCAACATGTACGCCTGCGCTGCGCGCAAGTAAGACTGACGAACCTGCCACGGCTTCGATGGCACACGCCGTCGAAGCCGTGGTAGTGTCGGCGATGCGCATTGGAGCCCTCACAATCTGGACGGCGGTTACGTGTGGTGTCGTGCTCGCACCGGCATGTGCCAGCGCCGAGGAGGGCTTCGATACCGAGCACATCTTCGGCTTCATGATCGGCACCGATGTCGGCAATCCCGGCGAGCGCGAATTCCAGACCCAGACCACGGGGCGGTTCGGCAAAGGCGGCGGCACCTATCGCGCCCTCGCGCAGGAGGTCGAGATCGAGGTGGTGCCGTTGCCGAACTTCCGCGTCGAGGTCGGTGGTACCGCAAGCCTGCACGACATCACCGGCGTCCCCGATATCGACGATCGCCGTCAGTTCAATTTCCAGGGCGCCTCGCTCGACCTGCGCTATCGCCTGCTCGACCGCGAGCACGCGCCGTTTGGCCTCACCGTCGCCGCCGAGCTCCACGGCGACCGCATCGACGAGACCAGCGGCGCCAAGGGGCGGATGTACGGCACCGACTTCACGCTCGCCTTCGACCGCGAACTGATCCCGAACTTCGCCATCGGCGCGCTCAACCTGATCTATCAGCCGGAATGGGCGCGCTTCGAGGTGGCGGGACTGTCCGAGAAAAGCTCCACGATCGGCGCGGCCTTCGCCGGCCTCGTGCGGGTGAGGCCCAACATGCTGCTCGGCGGCGAGCTGCGCTACTTCCGGCAGTACGAGGGCATCGGTCTCGGCGAGTTTTCGGGCCAGGCCCTGTTCGTCGGCCCGACCGCCTATTTCCAGCTCTCGGAGCGATCGCGGTTGACACTAAGCTGGAGCATGCAGGCCTGGGGCCGTCCGGCCGGATCGGGCGCCAATCTCGACCTCGTCAATTTCGAGCGCCATCAGGCGCGGCTGGTGTTCGGGGTGAATTTCTAAGGTGGGTTGAAAGTGCTTGGCCTCGTGGTTCGAGACGCCCGCTTTGGCGGACTCCTCACCATGAGGGTCTAAGATTTCGGCTCGCAACAAGACCTCATCCTGAGGAGCCCGCCAAAGCGGGCGTCTCGAAGGATGGCCACACGGAAACCAGCCCATCCATCCCTCACGCCGGATTGAAACTTCCCTCTCCTTGAAACGTAACCTTTCGTGCTAAATTCCATCGTCCTGCGAGAGGATTCCGGCATGAACCCGATCGACCTGGTGGTGACTGTGTGTGCGGTGCTCGCGCCTGCGACCTGCGAGGAACAGCATCTGGTGTTCAACTATGCGGGGTCGCCGCGGCAATGCGCGATGGCCGCGCCACCCTATATCGCGCAATGGGTCGGCGAGCATCCGAAGTGGCAGGCGGTGCGGTGGCGCTGCGAATATCCGCACGCGAACGACAAGGCGTAACGCGGCCGTCCTATTTCGTGCAGTCCTTCAGGTCCTTGTCGGCGATCGAGAACACAGCATCCGCCTTGATCTCGATACCGAGGACGAAGCACTGGCGCGCATTGGGAAAGGTGACCTTGGCGTCATAGCGGCCAGGCTCGATGCCGGTGATGCGCAGCCGCTCGTCGTGATCGACCTCCTTGTCCTTGTCGTTCAAGGTCTGGTTCGGGCCGAACTCGGGCTTGCCAACCGGCGATAGCTGGAAGCCGGTGATGGTCTCCGTGGTCAGATTCCAGAGCCGGATGCCCTTGCCCTTGCTTTGTGCGGCGGCTTCGCCGGCAAGCGCCAGCAACGTGATCAACACCAGACCCCAACGCATCAAATCGTCCTCCCAAAGATCGTCCACCCAAGGCGACGCCATTATTGTCTGATCAGGCGCTCGCGGTTCTTTGCCTTGTCGAAATTCCGGGCGCGGTCAAGGCCGATCGGCGCGATCAGCTTCGCTGAGGTAAGATCAGCGCCATCGAAATCGGTATCGGTGACGGTGGCTCCGGTCAGGTCGGCGCCGCCGAGCTGAGCATTTTTGAGCGACGCACCGGCCAGGTCGGCTCCCTTGAGGGAGGCAAATTCAAGATCGACGCGTGACAAATCGGCGTTGCGCGCGTTCAGCCGCTCCAGGTTGGCGGATCTCAGCACCGCGCGCATCAGCCCCATCGACTGGTTGCGCATATCGGCGCCAAGATGCGCGTCCGCGATCGAGGCGCCGACCAGGCTTGCGCCGGTGAGGTCGGCAGCGATGCGCGCTCCCGACAGGTTCGCGCCGTCGAGGCGCGCGCGGGCCATTTGCGACGCGAACAGATTGGCGCCCTTCAGGCT
>NZ_JBFUES010000502.1:0-5390 GCF_056403875.1 Bradyrhizobium sp. P2_E8 | reverse complement strand
GCGTTGCTGCTGGTTGCGCATGCGCCGATGCTGCTGAACGACGGCCTCTTCATGGACGACTGGCTGGTGCTCAAGCCGCGTCCGGACTTCATGATCGACATCGATTTTCTCCTGAGCGGCGCTGGCCATCCGATCTTCTTCAGCTACGACACCTTCGCCAACTGGACCGGCGCGCCGATCGCCGTGATGGTCTTGCTGGCGCTCGCCGGAATCTTCTTTGGCGCGATGTGCCTGGCTCTGACCGCAACGCGCCTCGGTCTACTCGGCCGTGCGGAGGCGGTCGGCTTCGCACTGATCGTCTGGACCTATCCCGGCTATCAGCTCTGGGCGGGCAAGGCGAACGCAGTCTACGTGTTCAGCTTTGGGTTGGTGTTCATCGGGGCATCGCTGCTCACGCTCGCCTTCAGCGCGCAAGGCATGCGGTGCGTGCTGCTCCGGTTGGCGTGTGCGCTCGTGTTCCTGCTGAGCTTTGCACTCAATTCGACGATCATGCTGTACGCATTCGTGCTTGCGGGCCTCTTCATTGCGGTATGGCGCAACGGCGACGAGGCGAAAGGCCTGATTCAGCGCACATGGCGCGCGGCCTGGTATTGCATGACCCGCTATCCGGAGCTGGCGGTGCTGCCCTTGGTCTATTGGGGCGCGCTCAGCGTCTGGTTCAAACGTACCGGCGTCTATGCGCAGCACTACAACGCTCATCTGCCGACATTCGGCGAATTGGCGAACGGATGGAAGACGTTCTTCGTCACCGGCTATTGGGACGTCGTGATCAACGCGTTCAAGATGACGATCGATGCACCCGCACCACTCGTCGTGGCTGCGCTCCTCGTCGGCGCCGGCCTGTTCCTGCTGCGCGCCGAGACAGAGCCGACAGCAACCGGATATGCGATTGCTGCGCCGCTCTCGCTCGCAGTGGTCTCGTTTCTGGTGTTATCGCTCCCTTATCTGGTCGCGGGATCACGGCCCTCCAGCTCGCACTTCTACGAGAGCCGTCATCTGCTGATGTTCGGCTTGCCGTCGGCATTGACCCTTCTTGCTCTCAAGCGATGGGTCGAACGAGCGATCGGGCCAAAGGCAGCCCTCGTGGTCGTGTTCGGATCGGGGGCGGTGCTGTCGATCGGAGTGCTGTGGAATGTCTACGTCTTCATGCAGGCGAGGACGCTGAAGCAGGAGGCCCTCGCGAACGACCTCGCCAGCCGAGCCCAGCCGGCAGCAACGGTCTTCGCGCTCGATGACGGATTTGTCGACTACCCGTCGCGCCACGTGCCGTTCGGCTTCGCCGAGGTCAGCAGCATGCTTCGCCTTGCCTGGGGCAATCAGCCCTTTGTCGGATTTTCCTTGCGTGCCGAGAGGCCGACCGTCCTCCAGGAAATCGAAGTGGCGCGGACGGCGCCGGGAAGCGCGTTCCATCATCTCGATCCGTCGGGGCCGCAGGCGACGATCTCGCTCCAGCCGGGCCCTGCGGCCGCGCCGAACCAGGCTCTGGTGCGCAAGTACTACGCATGCCGGCTGCTATCGCGCTGCGACGTTTCACAGTTTCTGCGTGAATTGGCAGAGGTCACCATCAAGCCGGGGCCGATCGCGGGAATAACGCCGCTCGATCGTTCGAAGGCGGATGCGATGCCTAGCCGCTGACGCGCCGCTTCCAGATCGCCTCGGCGAGCGCGATGTCGGCCACAGAATCTTCGCCGGAGGCCAGGGGCGTTCCTTGTTCGACGATATCGGCGACGAAAGCGTCGGCCTGACGTCGAAACGCCCAGCTCCCTTCGCGCACCAGCCGCGTGCGTTGTCCGCCCTGGTCGAGGATGACCTCTGCCTCCTGCTCGGCAAAGGGTGGGGGCAATTCGATGCTCAATGCGCCCCGCTCAAAATCGATCGTCAATCCCTCGCGCCAGGCACCTTCGGATCCATTCACGAGGTCCAGCGTGCAAGCGACGCCGTCGAAGTCGAGGGTTATGCGCGCAGCTCCCGAGTTCTCGAGGGTGCTTTCGGCGACTGCCGGCGACGGTCCGAGCACGTAGCGCGCGAGATTGATGATATGGCTGAACACGTTCAGAAAATTGTCGTAGCCAGGCCGCATCGTGCCCGGCATCCAGTCGGGACCACCCTGCCAGAGCTCGAGCCCGTCCGGACGGGTTTCGCCGGTCATGACGAAATTGTCGTGCGATCGGCCGGTGTCGCCGCCGAAGCACCAGCCTCTTGCTCCGACAACGCGTCCGAGCGAGCCGTCTGTGCGCAGACGTCTCAGTTCGGCCAGCGCGCGCGCCACGCCGGCGTCGTGACGCTTCATGTAGCCGATGCTGTAGACGAGGCGCTGTCGCCGCGCGGCTTCGACCAGCGACGCAGCCTGAACCGTCGTGTAGGCCATCGGCTTCTCCGACAGCACGTGCCGGCCGCTGTTCAACGCATCCAGCACGATCGGGCCGGTGGCGCGACGCTTGGTCACGACGACGACGGCGGATACCGCGCTGTCCGCGAGCAGCTCCCGGTGCGTGCCGTAGGTCCGTGGGATGCCGAATTTCTTTGCCGCGGCGGCCGCCAGGTCAGGCCGGAGATCGGCGATCGCAACGACGCGGCAGGCGGGATTTGCGGCGAAATTGGCGAGGTGGCACATCTGGCCGACCATGCCCGTTCCGATGATGCCAATGCCTGGCCTCACTGGCTACGATCCCTCGAAGCGCTTCCGGACGACGAGGAAATGCGCCGGCTGTCCCCAGGTGCCGATGAACGCCGGATCCGACTGGGTGAGGGCGGCAACCGCGGACGCATCCCGTCGTCCGATCGCGCTGAAGATGCGATGGAAACTGTCGAGCGTTGCCGTGATGGCTTCGACGTCGGAAGCATCGTCGGCGAGAATATCCGTCGTCAGGATCGTCTCGCGTAACGAGGCGAGGCTCGCGATCACGCGGGGCAGGCTGTCGCCGAAGGGCTCGTCGATCATTCGGTCCACATCGAGCACCAGCGCTTCGATCGAAGCCGAGATCGCGCTCACCGCGTCGGCCTGGCCGACCAGATAGAGCTTCCGTCCCCCGAGGAAGCTCAGGCGGCTGCGGTCGAGATGGCGTGTGGCGCGACGCAGCTTCTCGTCCGCCGACAGGACCTTCTTGTGCCAGTAGACGTCCAGGCTGTCGCGATAGGCGGGCCATGCCGAATGGATGTCGAATCCCTGCTCGTGCGCCGCCGTGCAGAGGGCCTCCGCATCGAGGAAGTAGCGGTGCCGCACGAACGGATTCTCGAGCACGTCCATCAGCCAGGATTCGAAGCTGCGTGTGTGCGGAATGCTGTTCCACTTCGGCTCGAACAGCAGCTTCGCCGTCTCCGGCGCGGGGCGGCCCGTCAGGGCCTTGCCGGCGGCATGGATCGCCTTGAGCGCGAGCTCGAAGAAGCCGCCATAACGTTCGTAATAGGAAACGACGGCGTAACCGTCCGGATTGAGCAGCCGGTGGAAGATGCCGAGCCATTTTTCGCTCGGCTGCACCGTGTAGATGAACCCTTCGGCGTCGATGATGTCGAAACGGCGGTCACTGCGAAACCCCTCGACGTCGGACAATGCGAGTTCGCGAAGACGTTCGGCCTGGCCGAAATGCGCGAAGTAGGCCTGGATCTTCGAGTGCGCATGCCGGTTCGGTTCGGCGAGCGTCATGTTCGCGCCCCAGCCGGCAAACACCAGCGCGTTCTCACCGGAATCAGGACCGAATTCGAGGACCTCGGCGTCGCGGAACAGCCGCGGAGGCAGCACCAGCTTGTCCACAAAGAGTTCGCGGCGCTGGCCCGCATAGGTCGCGAGTTCGGCGGCCGACTTGAAATTCCCGAACGTCGGCAGGACGTCCTGACGTTCGTAGTAGTTGAAGAGCTTGTCCTCAGCCATGCCGCGACCCTGCGGCCGCCTCGAGGCGGTCGAGCTCGCTCCAGATATCGGAGGGCGCGAAGATCGAGACGATGTGCAGCGGGCGCTTCACGTTTTCGCGCAGCCGGCTGCTGACCTTGGCTTCGTTCTCCTCGTTCACGGCAAGAAGGCAGACGAGTGCATCCGACTTGCCGGCGAGTTCCTCCGGCGAACGGATCGGAATCCCGGTGCCGGGCAGGAACAGCCCCTGGCGCTCCTTCTGGTCGTCGACCGAGAGGTCGACGAGATCAGCCAGTTCGTGCGCGTTGGTGAAGGTGCAGGCGCGGCAGCCCGCGCCGTAGATGGCGATCTCGGCACCGTTGGCGCGGGCCTTGGCGAGGATCGGGCGGAGACGCGCGCCGTACTCCCTCGCGCGCTGGCCGAATTTCTCGCCGACGCCTGCGGGGGCGGGCGGCGGCGTCACGTCGCGCGTCGCACGGCGGGCCGCGATCGCGAGGCTGCCGCCGCTGAAATTGTATTTCTTCACGGACACCGTCTCGAAACCGTGGCGCGCCAGCAGCGCGACCAGGGTCGGTTCGGTGAAATAGCTGACGTGCTCCTCCCAGAGCACCGAGAGATCGCCTGCCGTCGAACCGGGTGCGAAATCGGGCACGTCGATGAACAGCAGCCCGTCCTCCTTCAGCGCGATCTTCACGCAAGCGAAGAAGTTCTCGAAATCGACGATGTGCTCGAGCACCTGGCGCGATACGACGAGATCGAACTTGCCGGCCTGAGCGACCGCGTCGTGGGCCATCTCCGGGCTGAGCATGTCGGCATAGACCTTGATGCCGCGCTCACGGGCGATCTTGCCCGACACCGGGTTGGGCTCGACGCCGACCAAAACCTTCGCGCCGCGCTCGCGCAGCTTGTCCATGAACAGGCCGTCATTGCAGCCGATCTCGAACACGGATTGATGGCTCGAGAATTTCGCGATGGTATCGAGCTCGTCGACCTGGTGCGGCTCAGGCTTCCAGCTGCTGAAATTGTAGTTGAACTGGCGATACAGGATGTCGGGATCGATCGGCTTGACGATCTGCGGCAGACCGCAATCGCCGCAGGCGAGCACCTCGAACGGATACCGTTCCTCCTGCTCGTTCCGGCTGTGCCGAAGTCGATGCGCAATCGGCATCTGTCCGAGGTCGATGACCGGTCGCAGGTTGGTCGAATGGCAAAGGCGGCAATGGTCGGTCACTGGTTTGGCTCTGCGCAGGAATAATACGGAAATCGGCACCCTTGAGGGGTACCCAGCTTACTCAAGCCTATATAGCGGCACAGGCCGTGCCACAATTCTTAAGTTGCCCCGGGAGGGCTGTTCACAGGTCCCCTGGTCCCCTGAAGCGGTGCTCGCAGCCTTTTGTGGGCCGAATCCTCCGCCGGCTGTATTTGGCCTGCGGCGAGAGCTGGAGGTTGCAAATCGCCGGGTCGCCGAACATGCGCGGAACCAGGGCGATCGCGGTAGCGCATGACCTAGTGGCAGGTGGAGAGCTGAGCGAGAGCCGTGATG
>NZ_JBFUES010000501.1:0-5399 GCF_056403875.1 Bradyrhizobium sp. P2_E8 | reverse complement strand
GGGCACATCGGGGCCGATGGCCTCGGCCGCCTGCTTGAAATAGCCGACGATCTGGTCGTCGGTGCGAAGCGAGGGCGGCGGCGCGATCATGACGCCGGCGGCGCCCGCGTCCATCGAGGCCTTCGCCAGCGAGCGCATGGTGGCAAAGCCCGGCGCGGAGACGCCGACGATCACCTGCATCTTCTTGGCCCGCTTGACGAAGCGAMCCGCGACCTGCTCGGCCTCGGCGGCATCGAGTTTCGGCGCCTCGCCGAGGATGCCCAGCACCGTGACGCCATCGCAGCCGACCTCCTCGTAGAAATCGGTCAGGCGGTCGATCGAACGCTCGTCGATCCGGCCGTCGTCGTGGAACGGCGTCGGCGCGATTGCGAAGGTACCCTTGGCGTCGGCGGTCAGTTTCATCGTCTTTCCTTGTCTCTCTCTATTCGTCATTCCKGGATGGCCCGAAGGGACAGGCCCGGAATCCATAACCCCGGCTGGTGGTTATGGATTCCGGGCTCGCGACTTCGTCGCGCCCCGGAATGACAGTTKGGCTAAAACCGCCGCGCCCCCATCTTGATCTGCTCCTCGGAGAAGAAGATCTCCCTGGCATGATCGGCGATGTCCTGGGCTTTCCAGCCCGTGTGCGGCGGTTTCCAGCCTTCCATTTCCATCATCCGCATTTCGCGCACGCCGCGGGGCCCGGACACGCCCAGCACCTTGCCGGTCTGGTCGCCGGACAAGTCGCTGACCATGTATAGCACGGCCGGCGCGATGCCGTCCGGCCCCAGCGCCGCCGAGGGGTTCTCCTTATAGCGGGGCAGGTCTGCGGTCATGCGGGTCAGCGCGCCCGGGGCCAGCGTCCAGATCCGTATGTTGTATTTCCGGCCCTCGATCGCCAGCACGTTGGACAGGCCCCAGATGCCGCCCTTGGCCGCGCCGTAATTGGTCTGCCCGAAATTGCCGATCAGCCCTGATGTCGAGGAGGTGTTGACGATGACGCCGCCGCCGTTTTCCCGCATCCAGCGAAACACCGGCATGGTGCAACAAAAGGTACCCTTCAGATGCACCTTGATGACCTTGTCCCAGTCGGCCTCGGAGGCCTTGGCGAAGGTCTGGTCGCGCAAGATGCCGGCATTGTTGACGAGGATGTCGGCGCGGCCGAAATGCCTAATGGCGTCGTCGAACACCGACTGGCCGCCCTCCATGGTGGAGATGTCGGCGCCGTTGGCGACCGCTTTGCCGCCCTCGGCCTTGATCGCGTCCACCACGAGTTGCGCCATCGACTTGTCGGCGCCCGAGCCGTCGCGGGGGCCGCCGAGATCGTTGACGACGACCGAGGCCCCTTCCCGCGCGAACAGCTTCGCATAGGCCTCACCGAGCCCGCCGCCCGCACCGGTGATCAGCGCAACCTTGCCGTCGAGTAGTCCCATGGTGGCTTCTCCCTGTTTGTTTTTGTTCTCTCGTGTCCCTTGTTCTCTCGTGTCCCGGACGCGATGCAGCGTGAAACGCTGCGTCGCAGAGCCGGGACCCAGTTCCTTGCTACGTCCTCTGGGCCCCGGCTCAGCAGCGCATCACTGCGTGCTGCGCTGCGTCCGGGGCACGAGACCGACCTAACCCAGCACCGTCTTCCCATTCTTGATCACGGTGACGCCGCGCGACTTCACCTTGGCTTCGAACGAGATCACGCTGCCGTCCTTCCAGAGGTCCATGGTCACGGTCTCGCCGGGATAGACCGGGGATGAGAACCGCGCGACGTGCTGACGGAAGGCGCTGGCGTCGTAGTCGGCGTAGGTCTGGAGCACGCCGCGGCAGGTGATGCCGTAGGTGCACATGCCGTGCAGGATCGGACGCGGGAAGCCGGCTTTCTTCGCAAACTCGGGATCGGAGTGCAGCGGGTTGCGGTCGCCGCACAGGCGATAGACCAGTGCCTGGTCGGGACGCGTCGTGATGTCGATGGTCTTGTCGGGGCTGCGCGATGGAATCTTGTGCGGATCGGGCTGGGTCAGGTTCGGGCCGCCAAAGCCGCCATCGCCGCGGGCGAAGCGCGAGGCGACCAGCGTTGCGAGCTTCTCGCCCTTCTCGTTCTTCAGCACGGTCTGGTGGCTGATGACGACGCCCCTGTCCTTGCCCTTGTCGTAGACCTCGAGCACCGTGGAGTCGGCGGTGATGTGCGCGGCCACCGGCAGCGGCTGGTGAAAGGTGATGTCGCGCTCGCCGTCCACCACCATGACGCGGTTGAGGTTCATCTCGCCCGGCCCCGAGCCCCACGCCGCAACGGAGGCGAAGGTCGGCACCACCTTCAGCGGCCGCGGCGTCAGCGTGCCCTCGTTGACGAAGGCGAGCTCGTTCTCGTCCATCGGATCGGCACCGAGCCCGATGCCGTAGGCGTACAGCATCACCTCGCGATCGCTGTAGGCGTATTTCTGGCCGATGTTTTTCAGGCCTTTGAGTTCTTCATATCTGGCGGACATTTTGTTTGTTTCCTCCCCGGTGGTTCTCATCCTCATGGTGAGGAGGCGCTCTTGCGCCGTCTCGAACCATGAGGATGCCCGAAATGCTTCTTCGCCGTGGCCATCCTTCGAGACGCTTGCTTCGCAAGCTCCTCAGGATGAGGACCGCCCTACGCCGGCGTGAAGAACGGCAGCGGCGCGCCGTCGGTCGGCTTGAACACCACCTTCACCTTCTGGCCGATCTTCAGCTTCTCGAGATCGCAATCGACGAAGTTGGTCTGCACGGAAGGGCCTTCCTTCAGCGTGACGTAGCCGATAGCGTAAGGGCCGGTCGGCGATTTCCGCATCAGGCTCCAGGTGTAGATCGTGCCCTCGCCGGAAGCCTCCTCCCACACCGTCTTGTCGGAGTAGCAGAACGGGCAGATCGAGCGCGGGAAGTAGTGCGCTTCGCCGCAGGCGGTGCAGCGCTTGATCATGAACTTGCCCTGCTTGGCGGCGTCCCAGAACGCGGCGGTTTCGGGGTTCGTCACGGGAGCCGGATACTTCTTTGCATCTACCATCACACGCGCTCCAGAATGGCGGTCGAGGCGGCGTGGCGGACGCCCAAAAGGCCGCCGGTGCCGTGGGCGATGGCGAGATCGCAGTTCTTGACCTGCACCTTCGGATGCGCCTCGCCACGCAGCTGCCGCACCGCCTCGATGATCTTGGTCATGCCGCCACGGTTGACGGGATGGTTGCTGCACAGGCCGCCGCCGTCGGTGTTGAACGGCAGCTTGCCGACGCCTGAGATCAGATTGCCGTCAGCGACGAACCTGCCGCCCTCGCCCTTCTTGCAGAAGCCGAGGTCCTCGAGCTGCATCAGGACGGTGATGGTGAAGCTGTCGTAGATCGAGGCGTATTTGATGTCCTTCGGCGTGATGCCGGCTTCCTCGAACGCGCGCGGGCCGGACCAGATTCCCGCGGAGTAAGTGAGATCGAGATCCTTGCCGCCGCGCGGGCCCTTCATCGCCTCGCCATGGCCGATCAGCTTGACCAGCGGCTTCTTCAGGCTCCTGGCGATCTCCGGCGTCGTCACGATCAGCGCGCCGCCGCCGTCGGAGACGACGCAGCAATCCATGCGATGCAAGGGATCGGAGATCATCGGCGAGTTCAGGACGTCCTCGACGGTGACGACGTCCTTGAGCATCGCATGCGGATTGTACTGCGCGTGGTGCGAGGCCGCGACCTTGATCCAGGCGAGCTGCTCGGAGGTGGTGCCATAGTCGTGCATATGGCGCATGGCACACATGCCATAGGCATTGTGCGTGGTCGCGCCGTAAGCGGACTCGAAATCGGCTTCGGCGCCGGCCGCGCGCGGCGGCATCGCGCCGGTGCGCGGCTTACCGGCCAGCGTGATCAGCGCGATCGAGCACTTGCCCGCGGCGATGGCTTCAGCGGCATGGCCGAGATGGATGATGTAGGAACAGCCGCCGGTCTCCGTGGAATCGACGTGACGGAGCTTTTTGGTGTTCAGGCCGAGATAGTCGACCATCGGCCAGGCGCCGCCGGGCGCGTCGCCCGCGCAGAAATAGCCGTCGACATCGTCCTTGGAGAGCCCGGCATCCTCGATCGCGCCCTTGGCGACCTCGGCATGGAGCTGGGCGGTGGATTTGTCCGGCGCATGCCGGGTCGGGTGTTCGTAGATCCCGGCAATGTAGGCCTTGCCCTTGATGGTCAAAACTTCAGGTCTCCGCGCTCGCGTTTCTTCTTGCTCGGTTTTTCTGAACCGCGGGGGCCAGCTTGGCAAGCGCGGAAATATTCCGTCGGGCGAGAGGCTAGCGGGTTGGCGCAAGTGGGGTCTAATCTCGCCTGCCTCCGCATCGTCATTGCGAGCGCAGCGAAGCAATCCAGGAGTCTATCCGCGGATGCATTTCTGGATTGCTTCGCTGCGCTCGCGATGACGGATGCGACGACCAAAATCCTAAAGGTGTCTTGCCCGACGGCACAAGCGATTTCGATTTCGCGAAAACAACCCCATGCACAGTAGAACGGTGGTTGATTTCAAACAGGAAATCGTAGGGTGGGTTAGCCGAAGGCGTAACCCACCTCTTTAGTTTCCAAGGAGGCAGAAGTGGTGGGTTACGCTGACGCTAACCCACCCTACGCACTGCGTTCGCGTCGAGACCACCCTACTCCGCCGCGATCTGCCTTGGCGCGGGCGGCGGGCTCGCGAGGTCCGCGGCGAGCTGGGCGTAGCGGGCCTTGGCGTCCGCGACGGCCTTCTCCTTCACCGGGCCGTAGCCGCGGATGCGGTYGGGCAGCGACAGCAGTTCGACCGCGGTGTCGATCGTGAGCGGCGACAAGAGGCCGAGCACGGTGGCGACGTCCTTTTCGTAGCCCACGATCAGATCACGCTCGAGCTTGCGGTCGGCGCTGCGGCCGAAGATGTCGAACGGCGTGCCGCGCAGGAACTTGAACTTCGCCAGCACGCGGAAGACCTTCAGCATCCACGGGCCGAAGGCGCGCTTCTTCGGGCGGCCCAGGGCATCGACGCCACTCGCCAGGATCGGCGGCGCGAGATTGAAGCTGAACTTGAAATCGCCCTCGAACTGGTCGCGGAGCTGCTGCTCGAAGGCGCCGTCGGTGAAAAGGCGCGCGACTTCGTATTCGTCCTTGTAGGCCAGGAGCTTGGCGTAGTTCACCGCGACCGCGCGCGGCAGTGCGTCGTCATAGCCCCCTTGCCTCGCGGCATCGCGAACCTGATCGACCAGCTTGCGATAGCGTTTTGCCAGGCGGCCGTTCTGATAGGCGGTCAGGTGCTTGGCACGATGCTCGATGACCTCGTCGAGCGTCATTGCGTCCAAGGTCTTGGGCGCAACGACCTCGTCCGTTCCCTTCAGCATGCCCGCAAGACGCTGGGGATCGGCGACCGCGAGGCGGCCGAGGCGGAAGGCTTCCTTGTTCATCTTGATCGAGACGCCGTTGACC
>NZ_JBFUES010000500.1:0-5438 GCF_056403875.1 Bradyrhizobium sp. P2_E8 | reverse complement strand
GATCAAACCCCGCGCGTCGCACCGGCGATCGGGAGGTCGAGTAAAACGTCGGCAGGACGGTATCGTCGGCGCAACAATCGATGCTCACTTCGAACGCGGCTGACCTCATTGGATCACTTCCGCACCAACAGACTGACCGCCGAGAAACTGCGCGACGATGATCTCGCCGACCTCGTCGCGCTACATCTCGATGCCGAGGTGTCGCGCTATCTCGGCGGGGTGCGCTCGGCCGAGACAACGAAGACCTATCTCGCCGCCAACATGGCCCATTGGGACCAGCACGGCTTCGGGCTCTGGGCGCTGCGAACGAAAGACGGAGAATTCGCCGGACGGGCGGGCATCAGGCACATTCTCGTTGACGGCATCGACGAGATCGAGATTGCCTACACGTTCAAACGCGACCTCTGGGGCCAGGGACTTGCGAGCGAGATCGCGGCGGCGCTGACGCATATCGGGCTGTCGCAGCTTGCGCTGCCGTCGCTCATCGGCCTGGTCTTCGTCGAACACGGCGCATCCCGCCGCGTGCTGGAGAAATCGAACTATATTCTGGAAAAGAGCACGACGCATCACGGCGAGGACGTCGTGATCTACCGCATCAGGCGGTGAGCGACCCCAACGCTCAGCCCGCGCGCAGCCGAATGACCGATCGCGGCAGTGACGCCAGAAACAACACGGCGCAGACACACAGCAGGACGATGTCCTTGAACAGGAATTCGCCGGCCAAATTCCACGCCATGGGATCGGTTGAAAGGCTCCATGTGACGACGCCCGGCGTCGTGAAGAAGAACGACCATGTGATCGCGAAGGTCACCATGCCCATGAATGAACCGATAGCGGACAAGACCGGACTGAACGCGCCAGCCATCAGCAACGCCGCAATCACGAATTCGGCAACACCGAGAACATAGGCCTCTCCCCTCAGGCCGAAGATCGACAGCCAGGAGATGAACGGACTGTTGCTGATGAACTGGGCGATGCCCTGCGCGGATTGCAGTGTGAACTTCTGCATTCCGAACGACACGAATATGATCACCATGACCCAGCGGAGAATGGCGAGCGGGCGATAAGAACCGCCGCCATTCTCGGCGACGTTGAATCCCTTCATGCGACGATTTCTCCCCGGCTTGCACAGCATCTGTTGGCGAACGAAACGTTCGCTACAGGCCGTACGGAGGGGAGCGTCGGTCGTTACATTCGGAGCGAGGTTCCGCTCATCACAGCTGCGTGCAATGCGCGTGTCCGTGGCGAGCGAGCACTCTGTCACCAGGTCCGCAACGTTCACTGACAAATCAGTACGGGGGTTTTCGCGTGCGCCAGCACCTTGTTTGTCACACTACCGATGAGAAGCATGGAGAGTCCGCTGCGCCCATGGGATGACATAACGATGAGATCGCAACCTTTATTCTCGGCTGCTGCGATGATGGCTTGATGGGGTTGCCCGTCCTCCACTTGAATCAGTTCGCAGGAGACGCCAGCCTCCCTGGCCGCATTTGCCGCGCGATCCAACGCGCTCGTGGCCTGTTCCTTGCGCAGCTCGGCATATGTTGCGACTGCTTCACGGAACCGCCCTGTCATTTCTGAAAACGGCTCCACAACGAAGATGAGAGATACTTTGGCACCAAGGGATTTCGCCAGCGCCAACCCATGCGCCACTCCATGCTCCGCCAGCTCCGACCCATCTGTCGGAATGAGAATATGCCGGTACATGCTTCACCTCCCGCCGGTCTGGACGTATCGCCGCCTTCCGAAGGCAAGCTTGGCCCGCGTTTTGGATTCGATCTTGAGATAGATCAAACTCTCGGCCCAACGCGCCGTGACCCGGATGTCGGCATTGGCGCACATCGGACGGGCGATGGCCCGTTGCGTCGTCGCACTATGGGCGAGAAGCCGCCGAGACTGACGCAGGACTCCTGTCGCCCGGCCACGCGGCCATGGCCGCCTTGGCTGCGCCTCTCAACTCCTCAGGCGTGGCGCCGTCCTTGGCCTGGATGGCCATCCCCTGGAAGACGCTGAGATAGAATCGGCTCAGGGCATCGATGTCCGTCGCAGCGGGCAGCTCGCCATTGGCGACCGCCCCTTCGATCCGAGCGCGCAGATTGGCGAGCATGTCGAGGCGGACCTTTTTGATCGCGCGGGCGATTGTCGCCGGCCATTCGTCGCTGACGGCGCCCAGCACGGCCATGCAGCCGGCCGGCGCCGTGCGCGATTTCGGCAGGGTCTCGGTCGCCCCGATCAAGAGGTTCTCGACGCCGGCACGCGCGGTTTTTCCCTCCGTGAGCTTGTCCCACACGGGAGGTCCCTGGGTCAGTACGTAATGCTCGATCGCCGCAAGATAGAGCGCCTCCTTGCTCTCGAAGGCCGCATAGAGGCTCGGCGAGCGGACCCCCATGGCCTCGCAGAGGTCCTGCATCGAGGCCGCCTCGAATCCCTTGCGCCAGAACAGGAACATGGCGGCTTCGAGTGCCGCCTCGCGGTCAAATTCTCGTGGTCGTCCCGCCATCGCAGCTCTTTCTGTAATGATCAACACATAATTGGCTTGACGCGGCCGATCAAGTCTCCACATATTCTGTGTCGATCGTTACAGAATTGGAGAGATCAGATGACGCTGGCAGGAAAACGGGCCCTGGTGACGGGCGCAAGCAGGGGTATTGGTGCGGCCATTGCGAAAGCCCTCGCCGCCGAAGGCGCGGACGTAGCAATCACCTATGAGAAGTCCGCAGACAGCGCCGCCAGGGTGGTTGACGCCATCAAGGCCGGCGGACGCAAAGCCGTGGCGATCCAGGCCGACAGCGCGGATGTCGCCGCCGTCCAGGCCTCGGTCGAAAAGACCGTCGCGGCGCTGGGCGGGCTCGATATTCTGGTCAACAACGCCGGAATTCTTCGCCTGGGCGGCCTCAACGACATTTCGCTTGGAGATATCGATGCGCTGCTGAAGGTCAACGTCCGTTCGCCGATCGTCGCGAGCAAGGCCGCGCTGCGCCACCTTGGCAAGGGCGGCCGCATCATCACCATCGGCAGCTATTTCGCCGACCGTGTGCCTTCGCCGGTGCTCGGCGTCTACGCGGCGTCGAAGTCGGCCCTTGCCGCGTTCGCCAAGGCACTGGCGCGCGAGGTCGGCCCGAGGGACGTCACCGTCAACCTCATCCAGCCAGGCTCGATCGACACCGACATGAATCCTGCCAGCGGCCCGACCGCGGAGACGTTGAAGCAGTTCATGGCGCTCGGCCGGTATGGCGCGACGGATGACATCGCCAATGCGGTTGCGTTCCTGGCGAGCGCGAAGGCCAAATACATCACCGGCTCGACATTGACCGTTGACGGCGGTGCGAACGCGTAAAGTATCTTCGAGTTACGTCGCTCTTAGCGCGTCATGTGCCGACCGAAGAAGCAATGACGGCGCCCCAGACTTCGTCATTGCGAGCTTAGCGAAGCAATCCAGGCTCTTTCCGCGGAGTCGGTCTGGATTGCTTCGTCGCAAGGGCTCCTCGAAATGACGACGTGGAAGCAGCTCGTAGGGTAGGCAAAGCCACCGGGTCGCGCGGATGCGCGCCCGATGACAGGCTCCGCGTGCCCACCACGCCTCGCGACGAATGCAGATCGATGGTGGGCACGGCGCAAGTGCGCCTTTGCCCACCTACGAAGGGTTACCTGAAATACCCCAGCACGAGATCGATATCCGAGCTGCCCGCCACGGTGCCGTTCAGCTCGGCGTCGATGACGCGGCGGCAGGCTTCGATCGCTGCGTGATCGCCGAGATCGTTGGCGGCTTCCAGCACGAGCCAGGCGGCGTCGACCGAGGCCTTGTCCGGAGCTCCGCCGCCGACATCGGGGGCGAAGGCGTTGTTGAGGTTCTTCTTGCGAACGGCGGTGCCGAATTGAGGCAACATTTGCAAATACTCCCCTGCCAATTCCGGGATGATGCTCGGTGAGCCTGCTCAGTGGACCTGCTTAGTGAACCTGCTCAGTGGACTTGCTCAGTGGACTTAGTGGACTTGGAGTTCGGGCTGACGGCCCGCATCGGCACCCGCGCCGGTCTTGCGCGACTGGTAGAACTTCAGGATGCTGCGCGAGGTCTCGCTCTTGAGCCGGCTGAACTCGCGCTCATTGTCCTGGAGCTCACGCGCGGTGATCAGATGATCCTTGGCGCCGAGGAACAACAGCGACATCGTCGTGTCCCAGGAGAAGTTGAGCGCCTTGCACAGCACCAGGATCATCTCGCGGTTGCGATCCATCAGCGCGCGCTCGATCACGTCGACCGGCAGCGCCGACAGCAGCGACAGGCCGATCTGCACCTCGTCGAAGCGGTGCTGGCGGGCATAGTTGGAGATCGAATCCTGGTTGAGGTTGCCCTGGCGGTACTGCGTCGTCACCACGCGCTTGGCGACGAAGTAGCTGCGCGAGGACGGGCCGAACTTGGATTGCAGATCGCCGGTGACCTCGGTCACCGAGCTCTGGATCTGCGCCATCATCTCGGGGCGCTCGCTCTCGAGCCGGCGGCGGACGTCTTCCGACGCTTTCGAGATCAGCTGCTGGAAGATGTGGCGCGGCACGTCCTTGCGCAGGCCAAGCTGCTCGGCAAGAATCGAGTCGCCCTCGGCGCGGCGGACCATGTGCAGCAGGCCCGAGCCAGAGAAGCGCGCGCCCTCGTTCCTGGCGACCGACGTCACGACCTCCTGGTCGCCGCGCTTGACCAGCACGTCGGTCACGGCCTCGCCGATCGACTGGCGCTGGGCAATCGCGAGCAGATGCGACTGGCTCTTGGTCAGGGCGCTCTCGACCAGCATCTTCTCGTCGATGCGGGTGGAGTCGCGCAGCACCGGGCCGGCGACCGCGATCTCGTCGTCGAGAGCGAGCTGTTCGATGACGTTGAGCGGGGCGTGATCGCAGGCCGCCRTCAATTCGGACAGCTGCGTCCGCGCGGCAACCTCGATCTCGTCGGCGAGCCGGCCGATGACCTCGCCGAACATGCTGATCTCGTCGTCGCTGTAGCGGCCGGTGATCAGGATGTCGGTCGCATGCCACAGCGCGCGTGCCCGGCTCTCGTCGGTGCCGCGCGCGATCGCGTCGTCCAGATCCTGTAGAAGCGATTTCGCCCCGTTCATGTCGATCACCCCAGTTCTTGGTCGTTCTTTGGCGAGCCATCCCGCCTGTGTTGGCGCGACGCCGAATTCCTCTGGCAACCGACACTAGGGATCAAACGCGAGAATCCGGTAAAGTCGGCAGATCAGTTTTGCAGACGAGAATTCATTCAAATGCGAGCGAATGGGTTTACCGGCGGGCAAGCGCTGCCCCGACGCCCGCGGTTGCGGCAGCACACGGGCTTATGGTTCGAGACGCGCCGTGAGGCGGCGCTCCTCACTATGAGGGTCTGGGATTTCACCGCGAAACAAGACCTCATCCTGTGAGGAGCCCGCCAACAGCGGGCGTCTCGAAGGATG
>NZ_JBFUES010000499.1:0-5462 GCF_056403875.1 Bradyrhizobium sp. P2_E8 | reverse complement strand
GCCGTTGAGTGACCGTCGACGCGGCACGGTGCCGGTCGGTCGGGCGGTCGCGGAGGCGCCGCCGCGGCACCGAACTCCCGAAAAACTCCCGAACCGGCGCGCGAGGAGAGCAAAAACCCTTGAGCCACAAGGGTTTACGGAGCTGGCTCTTAGAGCGACGCACTGTAAACGCGTTGGCATTTTGGGTGTTCTGGGCGCCGCCAACCCGCGCCAAATATACGTTTATGCAACAAAGGCTTAGCAATGATGGCAACCCGCAACCCTTCCGGTCCAATTGGGGAACAAAAGGCCAACAGAGGCAAATAGGAGGACGCAGACTCCCGGAAAACTCCCGAACCTTTCCGGCCTGCCGGAGACACGGGAATCGGGGTCCAAATTGCCGGCCGTGCTGGAAGGAGTTTTCCAGACCGTCGCGGCTCCCGTGCCGTTGGCCCTCAAGCGGGCTGGAGGTCGCGGCGCAGGTCTCAAAGGCCGTGCCCGCTCGACCGACCAGCGGCTTCGGACGCACCGCGACGCGGTGGGTTGATGCGATACGGGAGAGGTGGCAGCCACCGGGACCGATCGGCGCCGTCGGCACCCTCAAGCCTTCGCCGGCAACTGGCGGCCCCGGTGTTTCCGTTTTCGCCGGCCGGCTCCACGCCGGTCCGGGGATCGACCTGCGTCCACTTCTCTCCTGGAGCTCCAAAAGGGGGCCGGTTAGCGGTAACCTGCTTTGCCCCGGCACAGGCCCCCGCGTTCGAAGCGGTCGCGCGACCTCGTCCACGCAGGAGGCGGCCTCTCGGTCGGAGGCAGCAGGGCTGCCTACGGCCACGATCGATTCCTGGGTGGCGGCGGCCGAACGTTTCACAGGGCGGCCGCCGTTTCCTCGACGCCTTCGGCCAGGAGCTCGATGTAGCCGAGCAACGGAACGGGCGAAAAAGAGATGCCTCCGACCGCCGGCAGGCGGAAGGAATCCATCAGATGGACGAAGTCCCATTGGCCTCCCGGGGCCGGGGGAAGCGTCAGGGTCTCCGAGGCGAAGACTTTCCGGTGCCGCGGTCCTCCGCGCTCCCAGCGGTCGATGGTGCCGAACAGGATGGTGCCACGGCCGTCGGTCCAGTGGAGGCCCACGCCCTGGACGGCCGGCATCGCGCCGGTCGTCGCCACGGTCCAGGTCGTCTTGAAGATCGAGGCCAGCTCGTCTTCGAAGGTCGTGGCCGCGGACGTGCCATGCGGCCTGTCGCCGTCGATCTGAAGGGTCATCGACGCGAACCGCGGCGTGACGCGAGCGATCGCGTCCGGGCGGACCCGGCTTCCGATGCCCAGGAGAAGCCATGCTCCGTCCATGGCGAGCGCTTCGGCGTTGTCCGGGCGCGTGCAGGGCACTGCTCCGGCGACGACGAGGGCGTTGACGGCCGCCTTGACCATCTTCGGGTCCAGGTTGAGCCGTTCAGCTACCTCGCGGCGGAATCCCTGGGTCTCGAACAGCTTCCGCCTTGCCTGGTTCGATCTCGCTTCGTCCGACATGTTGACCTCCGGTTCGGGCGCGCCGGCTTGACGGGCGCCTTCCCTTCTTCTACGGAATTAAATTCCGTGGAGTCAAAGAGCCCGTCGCGATGGTTAATTCCCGTCAACTTGCCGAATGCGTCGCGACGGCCATGGGCAAGCCGGCGACCTCGACCGCACAGCACGTCAAGAACCTGCGGGAAGCGAAGGGTGCGAAGAAGGAGGGGGTGCCGCTCGTCACCGCCGGCGGTCGGGGGCGCAACGCTCCGACGATGTCCCGCAAAGACGCGGCGACATTGATTTGCGCGATCCTGGGCTCAGACGCGGTCCAGGACAGTGTCAAGACCGTCGAGTGGATGCGAGACCTGAAGCCGGAGTTTCATGGCTACCGCTTCAAACGACCGCACGGGCGCTTTTGGCGCATTGCCGATGTAGAGGTCGGCATCCGGCCTAACCACGACGTCATCGAAGCGCTGGCGCGCGTTCTCGAGTTCTTCGACCGCGAAGCCGAATACAAGATGGCATTCGAGAGCTACGGACCGGCGAACCCGGACATCTACTTCCGCTTCTACGTCGAGTTCCCCCAACGCTTCGTTTCGCTAACTTTCGGCGTCAGGCGCGTGGTTTCGGCCGCGTGGACATACGGGCGCCGCCTGCGTGTCCCGGACAAGCAGGCGCGCTGGACCGAGCAGGACGAGTTGCGCGAAATCGCTGCAATCTCGAGACCCCCAAACTCAATCGGGCGAGAATCGAATGACTGACCCAAGCGACGACTCGAAGGTGCACGGAATGCAAACCGAAAAGAAAGTATCCCCGCTGGATGTCGTTCGCGTCGTCCTAGGCGAAGCGCTGCCCGCAACGGCTCTCGCGCTCTTATGGGGCCGAGGCGATGAGCCAGACGAGATCGCAGCGCGCTTCAGAATCAGCTTGGCGGAGGTCGAAGACGCCATTCGACTGCACGGTCATAAATATCCGAAGCGCCCGAAGCGCCGCCGTCGCCGCATGTAAGTTCAGTCAATCGTCCGGCATGGAAAGGAATCCGATTGGGCCGACCGCGCCCCTGACGGCGGACTGATGTGCACACGGGCGGAAGGACTTGCTGGTGCAAATGCAGACCGACCTGATCCAGGCCGCCAAAGATACCGCTTCGGACAACGAGGCGAGCGTTTTTCAATTCGTCGAGCGAACCGTGGCCAAGAGCTCGTCGGGAAGAAGCCGACCGCTATGGCGACTCCGAGGACTTCGCCCTAATGGAGCGCAAGATGCTGATGGACGCTGRCTGGCCGCGCGAGGCTCTGCTGATGACCGTGACTCGCATCGCGCAAGGAGATGCGGGCGGCGGCAATGATGGCGCATAGCCAAGTAAACCGATCGGACGACCGATTCCGCCGAGGTCAGATGGGCCGAGGACGGCTTCTTTGAGGTTAGAATGTGCAGGCGGCAGAGAGAGTGGGACTCTCTCCCCCCAAGCCGTGAGACCGCGAAAACCCGCAGAAAACAAGGATTCCGAGAAAGCCCGGTCGCGATTTGTGACCACCGCTGTGTACCACCTGGTCGGCCTATTCGGCCGTCAACCTCGGCCATTTTCAAGGCGTTTGAAGCCGCCGTCTTAGAGAACTTTTTTGAGGTTATGTGGTCACGTTCAGCACCTCGGAGGGGCCTTCGAGAACGCTTCTGCAAGGAAGCCGACGGCGAGCGCGATGATCCCGCCCGCGACAGCTCCCGTCAGGACGTGGATGACGACGATCTCCGCCGCCGTCGAAGGATTCAGACTGCCGCTGCCGGTAACTATCGTGATGGCGGCCTCCTGCAGGAAAGCGCCGCTCAGGGCGCCTCCGACGAGGCCGGCGACGCTGTGGCCGATGAAGCCGAACCGGTGTTCGCGGGACACGCTCGCCGCGGCGTGGGCGCCGAACAAGCCCGCGATTGTCTGGATCCCCAGTCCCCACAGCGTCATGGTCTCAGCTCTTGCGCTTGACCACCTTTTTCGGCGCCTTCGCTGGCGCCGGCGCGCAGCAGGCGACCGCGTCGGTGGCGACGAGGTTGCAGAGCTCAGGATGCCCATGGCAGCAGTCGTCGACCAGGAACGCGATCACCGACCGCATGCCTTCGGGATCGGACCGGTAGATGATCGTGCGACCCTCTCGGGACGAGCGGAGCAGGCCGGCCCGCACCAGGATGGCAAGATGGCTGGACAGGGTGTTGTGGGGGGCGCCGATCGTCTCGGCGATCTGCCCGGCGGTGACGCCGATCGGTTCATGCTTCATCAGAAGCCTGACGATCGCCAGCCGGGTGGGTTGGGCAAGTGCCGATAGGGCCGAAATCGCGTGGGGCTCGCCGAAAGCGCTGCCAGCGAGCGCGGCGTTGGCATGGCTCGCCACCGCGAGCATCGATTTCCGCATCGAAACGTCCCCTTGAAGCATGGTCATGCTCCTTCTAGCCCAAACGGATGATGACAAGCCACAACGKTTCGATTATTGGATATGTCGAGACGTCTCGACATATCGTATAGAATTACTTTGAAGATTGAATGACAACGATCGAGCTCTCCGGTCGATAGGCGTATCGGCCGCGATTCCGAGGAAACCAACGCCAGTAGGCGTACTGGCGCACCCGAGGAGCTATTGCCATGTCGCAGCGTTGCGATCGGATGGTCGATGTCGGCCGCCGTAAATTCATGAGTGGGGCCGGCCTGGCCGCGGCCGGAGTTGCAGTCACCTCCGTCGTCCCTGGACCACAAGCGAAAGCGGCGCCCGCAGCGGCCCGCGTCGATTATCCCTCCAATCGCCTCGCGAACGTCGCCGACCTCAAGGTCAACGAACCCCTGAACGTCAACTATCCGGACGCAGACGCGCCCGGTGTGCTGCTGAAGCTCGGCAGGAAGGTGCCCGGCGGGGTCGGCGCCGACAGCGACGTGGTCGGATTCTCGACCACGTGTCCGCACAAGGGCTTCCCGCTCAGCTACAACGCCGGCGACCGGACTATGAACTGTCCTGGCCACTACTCGCGATTCGACTGCGAGGCAGGCGGCCAGCAGGTGTGGGGCCAGGCCACCCAGAACCTTCCCCAGTATGTGCTGCACGTCGACGCCAAGGGCGACATCTACGCCGAAGGTGTGGACGAACTGCTCTACGGCCGTCTGTCGAACGTATTGTAAGGGGGAGAAACAACATGGCCTACAAACGCCAGATCGATCGCTTGCCTATCATTCCGACGGACGCCAAGGAATTCAACGTCACCTGCCACTACTGCATCGTCGGCTGTGGCTACAAGGCCTACACCTGGCCGGCCAACAAGCAGGGCGGGACGGCCGCGGCCCAGAACAAGTTCGGTATGGATCTRTCGAAGCAGCAGCCGGCCGAGACCGACGCGTGGTACGCGCCCTCGATGTACAACATCGTCAGTCAGAACGGGCAGGACGTCCACATCGTCATCAAGCCCGACCACGACTGCGTCGTGAACTCAGGTCTGGGTTCGATCCGCGGCGCCCGAATGGCGGAGATGAGCTACTCGCAACAGCGCAACACCGAGCTCCAGCGTCTCACCGATCCGATGGTGTGGCGCTACGGCCAGATGCAACCGACGAGCTGGTCCGACGCTCTCGACCTGGTCGCGCGCGTGACCGTGGCGGTGATCAACGACATGGGCGAGGACGGCCTGTTCGTCTCCGCCTTCGATCACGGCGGCGCCGGCGGCGGTTACGAAAACACCTGGGGCACCGGGAAGCTTTATTTCGGCGCCATGAAGGTCAAGAACATCCGGATCCACAACCGGCCGGCCTACAATTCCGAGGTCCACGCGACGCGCGACATGGGCGTCGGCGAGCTCAACAACTGCTACGAAGACGCCGAACTCGCGGACACGATCGTGGCCGTCGGCACCAACGCGCTCGAGACCCAGACGAACTATTTCCTCAACCACTGGATCCCGAACCTGCGCGGCTCCTCCATAGACAAGAAGAAAGCGGAGTTCGGGTC
>NZ_JBFUES010000498.1:0-5466 GCF_056403875.1 Bradyrhizobium sp. P2_E8 | reverse complement strand
GTGGGGGCCATCCGACTGCAACGCTTACGCTGACCGCAAGCGCAAAGGATCCGACCACCGGTGCCGTTGCGAYGGCCTCGCCGCAGAGCATCACCGTGGTGGATCCTCGACCTACGACGACCACGACCACGACGACGTCGTCGCACCACCACCACACCGCGACGAATCAGCAGCCTGTTGCCACCACGACGGCGGCGGCCCCGACGACCTCGCACACGACCGAGTCCACGGATCATCAGCACACGGCCGCTGCAAGCACGGGGTCCTTGGCAAGCCAGGGCTTTGCGCGGCTCCAGCAGCACTTTGACCCGGCCGCCAGCACCCTGGCAACCACCGCTGCCCATCCGATCATGGCGGCGGATCATCCGGCTGCGACCGGCACCACGATGGCGTCGTTCGCAAGCCAGAGCTTTGCGCTGCTGAACCAGTACTTGGCCGCTCACACCGGCCGGGTGGATCCCGGCCAGTTCGTGACGGCGCTGTCGCAGGCAACCGGTTGGGGACACGACTCGTTGCTGGCCCGACCGCAACACTAAGGCCGAGCCGCACCCAGGCTCAGCGCCTGGGTGCGGCCCCGTCAATATTTGGGAATGCATGAGAAGGAACATTATACGCGGCCGGTAGCCGCGAAGGGTTGAGTATTAAATGGCGATCCAGAATGGAAATGCCCATGCCGCAGATCTCGGGCTTCGGTCCCTTGCTCTGTTCCTGCGCCTTCATGGCGTGAACGCCGAGCCCGACCAGCTCCGCGACCGTTGCGGAGAGAGCGCAATCGGCATCCGTGCGATGCTTCGCTGCGCCCGCGATTTCGGACTGAAGGTCGGTTCGCGCACGACACATTGGAAACAGCTTGCAGGCATCAGCCTGCCCGGAATCGCAGCGCTGCGTGATGGCGGATTCCTGCTGCTCGGGAAGGTCGATGACGACGCCGCGCTTGTGCTGCATCCGACCTCGGCACATCCGAAGCTGATGCCGCGTGCGGAATTTGAAGAAATCTGGGACGGCCGCTTGATCCTGACCGGATCTCATGGCCTCGCCGATCGCGCGCAGCATGCCTTTGCCGGTCTGATTGCGCGCGGGCGTGATCTGGTTGCGCTCGCCGGCGATGCTCTGGCCTCTGCACGGTCCGCGGAACGTCGCGATATGCCCGTCCAGGAGCCGGGTCCTGAGCCTGCGGATGGCGATGAGTCGGGACTCATTGCGATGGCGATATTGCTGCGTTGCCATGGCATTGCGGCCGACCCGGAGCAAATTCGCCATCGCATGGGCACCTCGCGGATCGGTGTGACCGAAATCCTGCGCTGTACCAAGGAGTTCGGCGTCAAGGCGCGGGCACAACGGTCAAGCTGGAACAGGCTTTCCGTCACACCGTTGCCGGCGATCGCCGCGCTGCGCGACGGCAGCTTCCTGGTCCTGGGCAAGGTCATCGACGACAAGATTCTCGTTCAGCGCCCATTGTCTTCCCGACCCGAATCCATGACGCAGGCCGAACTCGAGGCCGTCTGGGATGGCGACATCATCCTGATGACTCGGCGTGCGGCTCTGACGGATCTGTCCAGGCGATTCGATATCGGCTGGTTTCTCGGTGCGGTCCACAAGTATCGCCGTCTTCTCGGAGAAGTGCTGATCGCGTCGTTCTTCCTTCAGGTCTTTGCCCTCGTCGCCCCGCTGTTCTTCCAGGTCGTCATCGACAAGGTACTCGTGCATCGGAGCATCAGCACGCTCGACGTCCTGGTCGCGGGTCTCGTCGCGTTGACCTTGTTCGAGACCGTTCTCGGCACGTTGCGCGTCCATCTGTTCGCGCACACGACGAACCGCATCGACGTCGAGCTCGGCGCCCGGCTGTTTCGTCACCTGATGGCGTTGCCGATCGCATATTTCCAGACACGCCGCGTCGGCGACTCGGTCGCACGCGTTCGCGAGCTTGAGAACATCCGCCAGTTCCTGACGAGCTCGGCGCTCACCCTTGTCATCGATCTTCTGTTCACTGTCGTCTTCCTTGCGGTCATGTTCTACTATTCGGCCGCGTTGACGTGGATCGTTCTGGCGTCGTTCCCGTTCTACATCGGAATTTCCGCCGGCGCCGCGCCGCTGTTTCGCCGCCGCCTCGATGAGAAGTTCAATCGCGGCTCGGAGAACCAGTCCTTCCTGGTCGAAAGCGTCACGGGCGTCGAGACGCTGAAGGCGATGGCAGTCGAGCCGCAGATGCAACGCCGCTGGGAGGAGCAACTCGCCGGCTACGTGGGGGCGAGCTTCCGCGTACTCAGCCTGAACAACACGGCGAGCCAAGCGGTCCAGATGATCAACAAGCTGGTCACGGCCGCAACGCTCTACTTCGGCGCCAAGTTCGTGATCGGCGGCGACCTGACCGTCGGAGAGCTGGTCGCGTTCAACATGCTGGCGGGGCGGGTAAGCATGCCGGTGCTTCGGCTCGCGCAGATGTGGCAGGATTTCCATCAGGCCCGGCTGTCGGTCGATCGTCTCGGCGACATTCTCAACACCATCCCGGAGCCAAGCTTCAGTTCGGCCCGCGCCGCGCTGCCGGCGATCCGCGGCAAGGTCGTATTCGAGCACGCGACCTTCCGCTACCGCGTCGACGGCCCCGAGGTGCTGCACGATGTGTCGTTCGGCATCGAGCCCGGCCAGGTCATCGGTATCGTTGGCTCTTCGGGCTCGGGCAAGAGCACCATCGGCAAGCTGATCCAGCGTCTCTACGTGCCGGAGAGCGGACGCGTGCTGGTCGACGGCGTCGATCTCGCGACGGTCGACCTGACCTGGCTTCGGCGCCAAATCGGCGTGGTCTTGCAGGAGAACGTGCTCTTCAATCGCTCGATCCGCGAGAACATTGCACTCGCCGACCCGTCCATGCCCATGGAGCGCGTCATCGAGGCKGCATCACTCGCCGGCGCACACGACTTCATCCTGGAGCTGCCCGAGGGCTACGACACCATCGTGGGCGAGCGCGGCAGCAGTCTATCCGGCGGGCAGCGCCAGCGTGTCGCGATCGCTCGCGCACTCATTACCAACCCCCGCATCCTTATCCTCGACGAGGCGACCAGTGCGCTCGACTACGAAAGCGAGCGCGCCATCCAGCAGAACATGAAAAGGATCTCCGCCGGCCGGACTGTCATCGTCATCGCTCATAGGCTCTCTACCGTGCGCAATGCGAACCGGATCATCACTCTCGAGCATGGCCGCATCGTCGAGGACGGCAGCCACGACGAACTCATTCGCTCGAACGGGCGCTACGCAAATCTCCACTATCTGCAGGCCGGTATCCATGACGTCCGCTAACCGGAATATCGTTCCGTTTCCGAGAGCCGAGGTCCGACGGCGCGAGCACGAGATCGCGTTTCTGCCGGCGGCACTCGAGATCACCGAATCGCCGCCGTCGCCGATCGGTCGCGCGATCGGGGCGAGCATCATCGCGGTCTTTTGCGTCGCGCTGTTGTGGGCATCGTTGGGTAGCGTCGACATCGTCGCTACTGCGACGGGCAAGATCGTGCCCGGCGGACGCACCAAGCTGATCCAGCCGTTCGAGACAGGCGTAGTTCGCGCCATTCACGTACGTGACGGACAGAGCGTCAAGGCCGGCGATGTGCTGATCGAGCTCGACCCGACGATGACGGACGCCGATCAGGAGCGCCAGAGAAGCGATCTTGTTGCGGCCGAACTCGACGTCGCGCGGCTGCGAGCAGCGCTCACCAGCGATCCGCTTGCCGCCTTCCGATCACCGCAGGGCGCAAGCGCCGCGGAGATCGAGATGCATCGCCAGTTTCTGATCAGCCAGCGCGCCGAGCAGGGCGCCAAGCTCGCGGAGATCGAGCGCCAGCAGGGTCAGAAGGAAGCGGAGCGGGCGACCACATCGGCGAGCGTGGCAAAGCTCCAGGCGACGATACCGGTGCTCCAGGAGCGGGTCGACATTCGCAAGACTCTGGTCGACAAGGCCTTGGCCTCGCGGGTTGTCTATCTCTCCGAGTATCAGGAGCTCGTCGGCCTTCAGCAGGATCTGGTCCTCCAGCAGAGCCGGCTCGGCGAAGCCGACGCCGCCATCGCCCTGCTGAAAGAAACGAAGGAAAGGACTGCCGCGGAGTATCGGCGTGCCACCTATGACGCACTCGCGAAAGCCGAGCAGAAGGCGGCGAGCGCCGCGCAGGAAGTGGTCAAGGCGGATCGGCGCACGAAGCTTCAGCAGTTGACCGCGCCGGTGGACGGCGTCGTTCAGCAACTCGCCGTTCACACGGTGGGCGGCGTGGTGACGCCGGCGCAGTCACTCGCCATCGTGGTTCCAAGCGAGAGTCAGCTCGAGATCGAGGCCATGCTCTCCAACCGCGACATCGGCTTCGTCCATCCCGGACAGAAGGCGGAGATCAAGATCGATACGTTCAACTTCACGCGTTATGGGCTCCTGCATGGGGACGTGCTCAGCGTGTCGACCGACGCCATCACGCGGGACAGGCAGGGCGGACCGAACGACCGCGCGTCGGGCACGGCGCAAGGCAGCAGCGAGCCGAAAGGCCAGGAGCTGGAGTATGCGACGCGGATCTCACTCGACCGCACGCACATGCAGGTGGAGGACAAGCTCGTCAAGCTCGGTCCCGGCATGGCGGTGACGGTCGAGGTCAAGACCGGCGCGCGCACGATCATCAGCTATCTTCTCTCGCCGCTGGCGAGGTACAAGCAGGAATCGCTGCGGGAGCGGTAGCCACGAGTCGACTGAGCTTGCGGCCTTCTCGGTAGGCCTGTTGGTCATCCGCCGCCCGTGAGCAGCATCAGGGGATCACGAGATACGAAGCGGAGGGGCCACGCGCCCCTCCTCCAACGTGTCGTCCTCGGGTTGTACTTCTACGCCTCCCTGATGATGAGAAAGGCGCTGCGGGCAACGGCTGGCAAGGCTCACTAAGTGAAAGGCAGGCACCGACTAACGCATCAATAGGCGTTCCAATAAGCCTTTTTCGAAAAGAAGGTCATGACCATGATCTTGAAGTCGAGAAGGACTGACCAATTGTCGATGTAATACAGATCATGCTCCACCCGACGCTGCATCTTCTCGAGCGTATCAACGTCACCACGATACCCGTTGACCTGAGCCCAACCCGTAATACCGGGCTTGACGTTGTGGCGGCGGGAAAATGACGAAATCAGCGCGTTGAACGACTCGTTCTGCGAGGTTGCGTGCGGACGGGGCCCGACGATCGACATGTTGCCGAGCAGGACATTGAACAATTGCGGAAGCTCGTCGATATTGGTCCGGCGCAGAATGCGTCCAACACGGGTCACGCGCGGATCGTGTCTGGTGGCCGGTTTGAAGTTGTCGCCCTCCTCCATGACGGTCATCGATCGGAATTTCAACACGCGAATGGGCTCGTTGTTGTAGCCGTGGCGCGTCTGTCGGAAAAACACCGGCCCACGAGACTCGAGTTTGATTGCGAGCGGAACGATCACGAATAGAATGCTGGTCAGAAC
>NZ_JBFUES010000497.1:0-5467 GCF_056403875.1 Bradyrhizobium sp. P2_E8 | reverse complement strand
CCACCATCCTGTCCAGGGATGCAGCCGGGCTTTCAATCGAGATCCACGAGCATTTTGGCACGGATACCCGGTTCCGCCAGCTCTATCGCGACAGATATGTAGAACTTGATCCGTTGCTCGATCGTCGTCTCGATCTCGCCGCAGGCCAGACGGTCGGCGTGACCGACGTCATGCCCCATTCCGACTTCGTGGCGACCAGTTTCTATCGAGAATGGGTGGAGCCGCAGGGAGCGATAGATCTCGCAACCGTCATGCTCGAAAAATCGAACGCGCGCACCACGATCTTGCAGGTGTTGCGTCACCGGTCCCGCGGGATCGTCGACGACGCGATGCGTGAGCGTATGTGCCTGCTCGCGCCTCACATCCAGCGGTCGCGGGTCATGGGTCGCCAGATCAGGGCGCGCTCGCATACCGTGGACGATCTTGCCGATGTCCTGGACGGACTGAGCACGGCGATTTGCCTGCTCGACGCGGAGGGGAGAGTCGTCCATGCCAATGCGGCGTGCCGTCAGCTCTTCGCCGACGCCAATCTCCTCGCCATGGTCGGCGACAGACTCGTCGCCCGCAACACCCAGGTGGATAAAATATTCCGCAGCCTGTTCGAAATTTCCGCGGATGCAGGAATTCATTCGACCGGTCGTCGTCAGATCGAGCTCGTGACATCGTCCGACGGACATCACTATCTGCTCCACGCGTTTCTCTTGAGGCGGGAACGCCATCTGCCGCGTGATGTAGCTGCCACCGTGCTGTTCGTTCAAAGGGCTACGATGGTGGCATCGCTCGTGCCCGATGCAATCGCGGCGGCGTTCAGGCTGACGCCGTCAGAATTGCGCGTTCTGATGGCGATTGTCGAGATCGGCGGGGTTCCCGACATTGCGGCCAAGCTCGGTATCGCCGAGACGACGGTGAAGACGCATCTCGGCCGGCTGTTCGAAAAGACCGGCGCCGGCAGGCAGGCCGACCTCGTCAAGATCGCCGCCGGATTTGCGGCACCGTTTGCCCAGCGGACCGGCGGCGACGACACGGTGTGATCCGATTTACATCGCGAAGCGCGCGAACGCGCAATCTCRATCCATTGTGATGAGCAAGGTGCGCGAGTCCTCCGAACGTATGACGCGTGTCATTTGATACTTTCGTATATGGCCGTCACTTGAAATGAGGAGGGCAGCGTGCGCCACGGAACAATGCGCGCCGGCACCGAACGCGGGTGCGGGAGACAACAGCGCGTGGTCGAGCCTGCTCGTTGGTTGGAGAGATTGCAGTGAGCGGCAAGGATGAATTTTCCATTTTCAATGTTTCAACGGACCACATTCCCGAAGACGAGCGCGTGCCGCTCTTGCGCGAATTCTACTGCCGCGGCGTGCTGAAGGCGGAGGTCGAGGCAAGGGACGGAAAGCCGGCCGCGGCGAGCTTCACGTCCCACGTCCTGCCGGAAGCCCAGTTGCTGATCGGGGGACTGTGCGGAGCGCGGGTCATTCGCACGAAGCAGCTGGTTGCAGATGGCGACGACAGTCTCGCCCTGATCGTGAACAGGTCCGGCGTTCTCGGCATATCCGAGCGCGGACACGATTTGAGGCTTCAGGCAGGAGAGGCGGTCCTGACCAGCGCGGAGGACGTCACGACCTTCGAGCGGCTCTCGCTGGGAAGTGGTTTCTCGCTGCGCGTGCCGCGACGGGTGCTGGCCCCGATGATCGTGGATGTCGACGATGCAGTGATGCGCGTCATCCCGGAGCGCACCACCGGGCTTCGGCTGCTCGTCGACTACGCGATGGCGCTGGTGCACGAAAAGGCGCTGGCGGTACCGGCGATGCGGCAGCTCGGCGTCGCGCATCTGCATGATCTCCTGGCGCTCGTTCTCGGTGCCACCGATCACGCCCGGGAATCGACCGGACGGCGCGGTATCAAGGCGGCGCGACTCCAGAAGGCGAAATTTCTCATCGTCAACAATTGCTGGCAGCAGGATATTTCGGTGGCAAATGTTGCGCATGAACTCGGCGTGACCCCGCGCTATCTCCAACGATTGTTCGAGGCCGACGGCAAGACCTTTTCGTCCTTCCTGACCGAGCAACGCCTCAAGCGTGCCCATCGCATGCTGCGCGAGCCTGACTTCGCCGAGCGGCCGGTGAGTTCGATCGCCTACGACGTCGGCTTCGGCGATCTCTCCTATTTCAACCGTTGCTTCCGTCGGGCCTATGGCGCGACGCCAAGCAACGTCAGGAGCGGCGAGGCGCTGTAACCGGCCCCGACCGAATTTCAGAGAGCTGCCATTTCAAACAGGCGAAAGGGATTTGACATGATCCTTGATCGAAAAGTCATGACCATGAAAAGGGCGTTGTACCGCAGTCTCGTTCTCGCAAGCGTGCTGCACGGATCGTCCGCGCTGGCGGGAATGCGCGACGAGATCGGGGTCCCGGGCGAAATTCCCGGCGCCGCGCTCCACGCCGAGGGCGCGCAGATCTACGAGTGCCAGCTCGACKCCGCGAACCGGCTCGTCTGGCAGGCGCGCGAGCCCGCCGCCACGCTCATGGACGGCGACAATTCGGTGGGGCACCACTACGCCGCCCTGCATTGGGAGGCGGTCGACGCGCGCACGCTGGTGTGGGAGCACAAGGACGGCAGCTCGGTCAAAGCCAGGATCGTGGCGCGCGCCGCGGGCCGCACGGAGGACGATCTTCCCTGGCTGAAGTTCGGTGTCATCACCCAGAGCGGCAATGGCTTGCTCTACGGCGTGACCCACGTCCAGCGCATCAACACGCAAGGGGGCGTCGTGAGAGGGCCCTGCAGCCGGGCGGGCACCTTTCGCAGCGTGCCGTATTCGGCCGACTACGTGTTCTGGCGCGCGGAATAGATCATGACCCAGTGTTGCGTGCGGCAACGGCGGCCGGAGTGTTGAATGCACCGTTTCTTCTTTGATCTCCTGGTCGGCAATATCGTGAAGATCGACCCGGGCGGCATGGTGTTCGAACATGCCAAGGCGACTTTCGTGGTGGCCGACGAGATGGCGCGGCATCTCTTCGTCTGGCGCGACGATCTGCGCGATCGCGATGCGTGGATCCGCGTCAGGGACAACACCGGGCGCGAGATCTATCGCGCAGCGGTGTGGGCCGAGAGCGCGGAGAGGGCGGGCTGGGACCAGGTGTAAGCGGCGCGGGTGGTGTCACAACTCTGCACCACCTCCCGGCGATGCGCGTTTGGTTCGTTCTGAGCCGCGACCCGGTCGCCTTCGTCCAAGTCCAATACGGCGGACATTTCTACTTTAGCGCTCGGCGAATCCAATTCGCAGCGACAGCCTCCTCCATTTGGAGGGGCTGCCGACAACGTGCCTGTGCGCCGGTGGGGGCGAGATGGTGGCGACTGAGGGACTGGAAATGAATGTGACGGGTCTGGACGGTGTTTCACAACGGAGTTTGGCCTGGCGGTCGATGCGCCTTTTGGTGCCGGCCATGATCGCCATGCCATTCTTCACGGTCGAGCGGGCCGTCGCCGCCTGCACGCCGGTGGCGCCCGTCAGCAACGCGACGATTGTCTGTTCGGGCGACGTCGACACGCAGCAGGGCGGCCGTACCGGCTATGGTACGGTCGTTGACGACAACAATACCTACAAGATCGAAGCTGGCGCCAACGTTCACGGTTTTGCATTTGGCATCAAGAGCCGCGACGGCGGTGTATTCATCAATGCCGGCACGATCGACGGAGCTACTTCGGCCGGGATCGCGTCGGGGAGCGGTGTGACCGTCTCCAATCTTGCCAGGGCCACGATCGTGGGTTTCCACGGCATTACCGGGGCTTCCGCGACGATCGACAATGCAGGCACGATCAAGAGTGAGGCCGGCGGGCGCGGGAGCGGGATCGAGGTCAGGAATGTCACCGTGACCAATTCCGGTACGATCGCTGGAGTGGGGCCTGACACCGTCGGAATCAATGGCGACACGGTGAATCTGACCTCGAACACCGGAGCGATCTCGGGAGATGCGAGCGGCATTACCGGCGGTACCCTCAACATCACCAATAATCGCTCCGGTGTCATCTCGCAGATCGCGGCAAACGGAGGTGCCATCCAGGCCTCCGGTCTGGCAACAGTGGTAAACGCCGGCGACATCACCGGTCACGCGTTTGGCGTATCGGGTCAAAACGTCAAMCTGACCAATCTCGCCTCCGGCACCATCAGCGCCAGGATCGGCATCTCTTCGAGCGACGGATCGAACATCACGAACTCCGGCACCATCACCGGCACCAGCGGCGCGGCGATCCAGCTCTCCAACAAGGCCGATACGCTGACGCTGCTGCCAGGCTCGAAGATCAACGGTGTGGTCGATTTCGGCTTCGGGGCCGACGTCGTCAACATCAATCTCGCGCCGAGCAGCAGGGTGTCGTCGTTGACGACGATCAGTCTGCCGACCTTCAGAAACTTCGAGGGCACCATCAATACAATCACGTCGGGAGGCGCCTTCAACGGTCCTTCGGTCGCCGCCGGCACGACTCTCGCGACACTCGATCCGACCGCGCTTGCGCAGACCGACCGCACGCTGATGGATTTTACCAGCGGCGTCTCCTCGCTGGTGCAGGGGCGCCTGAACGGTGGCACTGGCACGGCCGGCAGCAACATGATGGCGATGGCCTATGCGCCGGAGACGGCACAGGCCGGCCCCTTCACCAAGGCGCCACGCAGCCTGTGGACCGATCCGGCGCCGATTACGGTCTGGGTCAACAGCTTTGGCGGCCAGCGCATCCAGGATGAGACCGCATCGACCTTGCGCGCGACCTCGACGGCGTGGGGCGGAGCCGTCGGCATCGACCGCAAGGTGCAGCCGAACTGGCTGGTCGGCGCGTTCCTCGGCGGCGGGCAGGGCGGTCTCTCGGTTGCTCTCAACTCGCAGTCGGTCGACACCAACTACGTGTTCGGCGGCGCCTACAGCCGCTTCGAATGGGCCGCGCAGTTCTTCGACTTCACGATCCAGGGCGGCAATGCCGACAACAAATCGCGCCGCCTGGTGCTGAACAACGCCGCGGTCGACGGCACGGAGACGGCGACGGCCAACTACAGCGGCTGGTACGTCTGCCCCGAGGTCGCCTACGGCTACAAGCTCGAGGTCGGCAACGGTTATGTGCTGACGCCGACGGCACGGCTGCGTTACGTCGCCGGCCGGTTCGACGGCTATAGCGAGACCGGCTCGGCACAGGGACTGTCGGTCGGCGGCCGCACGCTGCAGGATTTCGAGGAGCGCGGCGAGGTGGACCTGTCGCGGGTGACCAGCCTCGCTGGCGGCGAGCTCAAGGCCAACATCCATGGCGGCGTCATCGCGCTCCAGCGTGTGGGCGACACGACCATCAACACCGTGCTGCTCGGACAGAACCTGTCGTTTGTCACGCCGGGCAGCCGTAGCACCGTCGGCGCGGTGGCGGGTTTCGGCTTCGATTACCGCACGACGAAGAACGTATCCGTGTTCGGCGCGGTCGAGGGCATGAT